>JBCBKF010000017.1:0-18180 GCA_038522255.1 Pseudomonadota bacterium | reverse complement strand
TATCGCGGCGACTTTGAAGAGCGCCTGAAGCAGGTCGTCTCCGAGCTCGAAGGCATGCCGCACGCCGTTCTTTTTATCGATGAAATTCATACGGTTATTGGCGCTGGCGCGACCAGCGGAGGGGCGATGGACGCCTCGAACTTGTTAAAGCCGGCTTTGTCGGGCGGAACGATCCGCTGCATCGGATCGACCACGTACAAGGAATTTCGCAATCACTTTGAAAAGGACCGCGCGCTGCTGCGCCGGTTCCAGAAAATTGATGTGAATGAGCCGTCAATCGATGACACGATCAAGATTCTCAAAGGTCTGCGGTCTGCCTTCGAAGATCACCACAAGGTGAAATACACGCCCGACGCGATCAAGACCGCGGTTGAGCTTTCCGCGCGCTACATCAACGACCGCAAGCTGCCCGACAAGGCGATCGACGTGATCGACGAGGTCGGCGCGATGCAGATGCTGGTGCCGCCCAGCCGTCGCAAGAAGAAGATCACCGCGCGCGAGATCGAACAGGTGATTGCGACGATGGCGCGCATCCCGCCGAAATCGGTCAGCAAGGACGACAAGAAAGCGCTCGAAAACCTCGAACGTGACCTCAAGCACGTCGTTTACGGCCAGGACGAGGCGATCACGCGCCTGTCCACCGCGATGAAACTTTCCCGTGCTGGTCTGCGCGATCCGGACAAGCCGATTGGTTCTTTCCTGTTCAGCGGCCCCACCGGTGTCGGCAAGACCGAGGTCGCGCGTCAGCTCGCTTCGATCATGGGCATCGAATTGAAGCGCTTCGATATGTCCGAATATATGGAGCGCCACTCGGTCAGCCGCCTGATCGGCGCGCCTCCGGGCTATGTCGGTTATGATCAGGGTGGCCTGCTCACCGATGCAGTCGATCAGAACCCGCATTGCGTGCTGCTGCTTGATGAGATCGAGAAGGCTCACCCGGACCTGTTCAACATCTTGCTGCAGGTGATGGATAACGGCCGCCTGACCGACCACCACGGCAAGACGGTTGATTTCCGCAATGTCGTGCTGATCATGACGACCAATGCCGGCGCAGCCGCGATGGCCAGCCAAGGGATTGGTTTTGGCGACGTGTCGAAGGAGGATGCGGGCTCGGAAGCAGTGAAGAAGATGTTCACCCCGGAATTCCGCAACCGCTTGGATGCGATCGTTCCTTTCGCCTATCTTGGCAAGAACACCGTCGCGCGCGTGGTCGACAAGTTCATCCTCGAACTCGAACTCCAACTTGCCGAGCAGAACGTTCACATCCAATTCGACAGCGACGCTCGTTCGTGGCTGGCCGATAAGGGCTATGACAAGCTGTACGGCGCCCGCCCGATGGGCCGCCTGATCCAGGATCGCATCAAGCAGCCGCTCGCTGAGGAATTGCTGTTTGGCAAGCTCGCCGATGGCGGCGAGGTGCATGTGACGATCAAGGACGGCAAGCCCAGCTTCGAACTGACACCCGCGCCGCCTAAGACAAAACCCAAACGCAAGGCGCCGAGCAAGAAGCCCGCCGCAAAAAAGTCTGCGCCCCAGTCGGATGAACCTCAGAAGGACGGAAAGCCGGAGGAATCGGGCAGCGACGCAGAAAGCTGATCGCAAGACTCGCCTTTACGACAAAAGTGTGATTGATCGGCCCCCGGATACCAGTTCGGGGGCCTTTTGATGTTTGCACGCTTTCTTCTTCTTACCAGCGCCGCTTTGTGCCTGGCCGCGCCGCTTCACGCTGATACTCACACCTCAGATGGCGAGCCCGACACGCGCGAGAAACATTTCACCGGCGCGGACATTTTCGACCTCAGCGTCGCCGCCGATCCGCAAATCAGCCCCGATGGCAGCCAGATCGCCTATGTCCGGCGCAGCAATGACATCATGACCGATCGCGCGGTCACTTCAATCTGGCTGATCGATGTTGCAAGCGGCGCGGAAACCCCGCTGGTCACCGGAGCAGGCACGCATGTCAGCCCGCGCTGGTCACCCGATGGCGGGCGCCTCGCCTACATTTCCACTCAAAGCGGCGGCGGCGCCGAACTGCATGTGCGCTGGATGGCAACCGGGCAAAGCGCCAATATCACCGCTCTAGCCGAAGGGCCGGGCGGTGTCGCCTGGTCGCCCGATGGAACGAGCATCGCCTACACCGCGCGGGTTCCGGGCGAAGGGCTCACTTTGGGCAAGCCGCCTGCGAAACCCGAAGGCGCCGAGTGGGGCAAGCCGTTGCAGATCATCGACCGCGTGACGTATCGCGTTGACGGTGGAACCTATCTGAAGCCCGGCACCACGCAGCTGTTCCTTGTCGATGCGAATGGAGGTGCGCCGCAGCAATTGACCTTTGGCGAATATTCCAATGGCGGTTCGGTCGAGTGGGCGCCGGATGGCAAGACGCTGCTGTTCACCGCCAATCGCAAGGAAAACTGGGAGCTGGAGGGGTCCGATACCGAAGTTTACGCGCTCGATATTGCCAGCGGCGAAATCACCGCGTTGACTGATCGCTATGGCCCTGATGGCGGTCCGCAAGTCTCGCCTGATGGCCGCAAGGTCGCCTATGTCGGCTATGACGACGTCGGCAACGCCTTTGACCAGGCAAACCTCTACACCATGAACATCGACGGGTCGGGCAAGACGCTGGTCAAAAGCGATTTTCCTGCCAGCCCCGATGGGATGGAATGGACCGATGCGGGCCTGTTCGTATCATTCGAAAGCGATGGTGAGCATCGGGTCGCCAAGGTCTCGACCAGCGGCAGCGTCACCATGCTCGATCCGCGTATTGGCAGCACCTATTATGCGCTCCCCTATACGGGTGGGGAGTGGTCGGTCAGCGATGGCGGCACGATCGCTTACACCACCGCAAGCTCTTTGGCCCCGCCCGAGGTGGGCGTTTCGATGGGCCGCGGCGGCACCAAGACGCTGACTTCGCTGAACGCGTTGAGTCTTGCCGCCAAAGAGCTGGGCCAGACGCGCGAATTGGACGTCACGGCTCCTGACGGCGTCAAGATCCCGGCCTGGATCATGCTGCCCCCTGGCTATGAGGAGGGCACCAAGGTCCCGATGATCCTCGAAATGCATGGCGGGCCATACGCGGCCTATGGCCCGGAATTCTCGGTTGATTACCAGCTCTATGGCGCAGCGGGATACGCGGTCGTATTCTCCAATCCCGGCGGCTCGACCGGCTATGGCGAGGAATTTGCTGACCGGATCGAAGACAATTACCCGATCAGCAACCATGACGAGTTGATGGCGGTGGTCGACGCAGCGGTCGCTCAGGGTTTCGCCGATCCCGAGAACCTGTTCGTCACCGGCGGTTCTGGCGGGGGCATCCTGACTGCCTGGGTTGTCGGCAAGACGGACCGCTTCAAAGCCGCGGCATCGCACAAACCGGTGATCAACTGGACGACGATGGCGCTGATGGCGGATTTCTATCCGTTCTTCGGCAAATACTGGATGGGCGGTCCGCCATGGGAAAGGCCTGAGCATTACTGGTCGCGTTCGCCCCTCGCGGCGGCCGCTGATATCAAGACTCCGACGCTCGTCCTGGTTGGCGCAAATGATTACCGCACGCCCCGCAGTGAGGCCGAGCAGTTCTATGGCGCGCTGAAGATCCTTGGCGTTGACACCGCCCTCGTGGTGACGCCGGATTCCAGCCACAACAACCTCTCGCAATCACCCAGCCAGCAGGCCGCGCGCACCGACAGCGTGATCGCGTGGTTCAACAAATACCGGACGCAAGGCGTCAAAGACCAGGGGATTGAGCCTTCGGCCCCGGCGACGATGGATTCGGCTGACTAATCGGGAACGGGGGCGCGGATCAGAGGGTTCTAACCCTCGATGAGAGCGCCCTTTTCCTGGATCCGGTCCGAACCGTGGGGCGTACAGGTTGTGCCCGCGGATTGCTGGATTGATCCCGGACGGGCGGTTGATCGGGCGCTGGTGACCCATGGCCATGCCGATCACGCGCGTGGCGGCCATGGGCAGACCTATGCGACGCCCGAAACGCTTGCCATTATGGAGCTGCGCTACAGCACTCGCGAGGGGGCTGTGCCGGTCGAATATGGCGAGACGGTCCGTCTGCCTGGCGAGGTCGATGCGACCTATATTCCCGCAGGTCATGTGCTGGGTTCGGCGCAGATCCTGCTCGAACATGCGGGCGAGCGGGTGATCATCACCGGTGATTACAAGCGCCGAGCGGACCCGACCTGCGCGCCGTTCGAGGTTACGCCGTGTGACGTCTTCATCACTGAGGCGACCTTTGGCCTGCCCGTCTTTACACATCCACCCATTGCAGACGAGATGGCCAAACTGCTCGGCGCGCTGGACGATCACCCCGATCGCTGCGTGCTGGTGGGCGCCTACGCTCTTGGCAAGGCGCAGCGGGCGATCGCGGAACTGCGCGCTGCGGGGCATCACGCCCCAATATATCTGCACGGCGCGATGGAGAAGATGTGCCGTCTTTATGAAGAGCATGGGATTGATCTGGGCGATCTTCGGCTGGTTGCCGATCACTCAAAGGAGGACATGCGCGGCGCGATCGTCATCGCTCCGCCATCGGCTCTGAATGATCGTTGGTCACGGCGCCTGCCTGACCCCATCACCGCGATGGCCAGCGGGTGGATGCGGGTGCGCCAGCGCGCCCGCCAACGCGGTGTCGAACTGCCGCTGGTGATTTCGGACCATGCCGATTGGGACGAACTCACGCAGACCATTAGCGAAGTCAATCCGGCGGAGACCTGGATCACCCATGGCCGTGAGGAAGCCCTGCTGCGCTGGTGCGAGCTGAACCAGCGCCGCGCGCGGGCGCTGGCTCTGGTGGGCCGAGAGGATGAAGATGAGTAGCGGACAGGCCCGCCGCGCCGTTCAATCAGGCCAGCGCTTCCAGATCAGCCTTGATCATGGCGATGACCTCATCGTTGACCAGGCCGCCCGACCACGGAGCGAGTTCTGCCAGAGTCCATCCCTTGAACTGATCGTAGGACGAGTGCGACCCGATGCCCGGAAGGTGCTTTTCGAGGATCGCTGCCGTTTTCTCATCCGACATCAGCTCTTCGATCGTCGAATTGATCGTGAGCGCGGCCCTCTTCTCGGACCCCTCCTCGTGCTTATCCGCCAGCGCCGGGCTGGCGGTGGCCGCACCAAGGGCCAAGAGAGTGGCAGCAAATGCGGTGGTTTTCATCAGAAACGGTCCTTCTTGCGAGGTGTCGTGGCGAGTCTTTACCAAGCGTCTAATCGTTTCGCGGTGCGGTGCAAGAACGCATCGGAAAGCGCGGGGCCAGTGCGCGCGTCATGAAAAGCTTTGCTGAACTGCTGGACGCGCTGGTCTACACCTCCAGCCGCAATCGCAAGCTTGCCTTGCTTAGCGGCTATCTGCGCGAAACCCCCGATCCTGATCGGGGCTGGGCGCTCGCAGCGCTGACCGGGGAGCTCGACTTTCCGGCGGTCAAAAGCTCGACCATTCGCAATTTGCTGATGGAGCGGGTGGACCCGGTGCTCTGGACTCTGAGCCGCGATTTCGTTGGCGACACAGCGGAAACCGCCAGCCTCTTATGGCCCGAGCCGGCGGGCGCAATCGAAAAGCCGCTGCTGCGCCTCGCCGAGACCGTCGATCAGCTCGCCGCGCAAACCCGGAAGACGGCGCCGATGGAATTGCCGCTATTGCTGGACCGGCTGGACAGTTCAGGACGCTTTGCGCTGATCAAGCTTGCCACCGGCGGGATGCGCATCGGTGTCTCTGCCAGGCTCGCCAAAACCGCCTTTGCTCAGGCCTTCGAGGTCAATGTCGAAGATGTGGAGGAATATTGGCACGCGCTCGAGCCGCCTTACGGCGAATTGTTCGCCTGGGCGGCTGAGGGCGCCGCCCCCCCCGACACGGCCCATCGCCCGCTGTTCCGCCCGTTCATGCTGGCGCATCCGCTGGAAGATACGGTCGTGGACCTTGAAGATTACGCTGCAGAGTGGAAGTGGGACGGCATCCGTGTGCAGCTGGTGCGCGTCGCCAACAAGGAGGGTCAGGCTGAAACCCGGCTCTATTCGCGCTCGGGCGATGACATCTCGGCGACCTTTCCCGAATTGCTCGACGTTCTTCCCATGGACGCAGTGCTTGATGGCGAATTGTTGGTGCGCGGCGCGGCGCAAGGTGGAGAAGAAGGCGGCGCGGCGAGCTTTAACGCGTTGCAACAAAGACTGGGGCGCAAGACCGTTTCAAAAAAAATGCTAGGCGAGAGCCCGGCCTTCATGCGGCTTTACGATGCGCTGCTGGTCGAAGGGGAGGATCTGCGCGAACAGCCCTGGCATCAGCGGCGCGCCCGGCTTGAGGCGTTGATGGGCCGGTTGCCGACAACGCATTTCGATCTTTCCAGCCTGGTTGATGCACGCGATTTTGAGCACTTGGCTCAAATCCGCGAAGGCGCGCGCGATGAGGCGATCGAGGGCCTGATGCTCAAACGCCGCGACAGCGCCTATATTCCGGGTCGAAAGGTTGGCCTGTGGTATAAATGGAAACGCGATCCGCTGCTGGTTGATTGCGTGCTGATGTATGCACAGCGGGGGAGCGGCAAACGCTCCAGTTTCTACTCGGACTACACGTTTGGCTGTTGGGACGGCGAGCCCGAAGGTGGCGCTGAATTGTTGCCCGTGGGCAAGGCCTATTCCGGCTTCACCGATGCTGAGCTCAAAAAGCTCGACAAACTGGTCCGCCAGACCACGCTCAACCGCTTTGGCCCCGTGCGCGAAGTGGAGCGGACGCTGGTGTTCGAGGTCGCTTTCGACAGCGTGCACAGTTCAAAGCGCCACAAATCGGGGCTCGCCATGCGCTTCCCGCGCATTCACCGCATCCGCTGGGACAAGCCGGTGCACGAGGCAGATCGGATCGAGGCGCTGCGAGCGCTGGTCAAGGATTGATACAATGAAAACTCAGGTTCGCTCCAATTGGTCGCACGCTCTGCTCGTGTGCAAGAAATGCTCGAAGAAGCTGGCGAAGAAAGGGCACGGATTTGGCCCCCAGCAAAAGCGGTTGGCGGCATCGCTAAAGCACGAGTTGGGCGCAGGAAAGGGGCGCAAGGCCGCCGTTGGTGTTATCGAGGTCGCCTGTCTCGATATCTGTCCCAAGGGCGGCGTGGTGGTGGTCGACACCCGCGCGCCAGGCGACTGGCGGATCATCACACCCGATGCAGATTTCGAAGATCAGGTCGATCCACTGCGCTAACCCCAACGAATTCAGGTCAGCGCGTGCTTCACCGCCTGCGCATGATGCCGCGCGTTTTCGGCGTAATGCGCAACCCCCATCTTCATGCCCATGATTGCGGGTTCGGGCAGGTCGCGCATCTTTTTCGCCGGACGCCCCGCCCACAATTCGCCCGCTTCCATCACCTTGCGCTCGGTCAGCATTGCGCCCGCGCCCAACATGGCGTCGGAATGGATCACAGATTTGTTCATCGCAATCGCGCCCAGGCCAACAAAACCGCGATCGTGGATGGTGCAGCCATGGACCATCGCCATGTGGCCGATCAGCACGTCGTTGCCGATGATTAGCGGGCAGCCATTCTCGTCACCGGGCTTTGGCCCGTCGCAATGAAGGACGCTGCCATCCTGCACATTGGTGCGCTCGCCAATCCGGATATGCGAGACATCCGCGCGCAGCACGCAATTGTACCAGATCGAGGAATTCGCCCCGATCTCCACATTGCCGATGATCGTGCAGCCGGGCGCGATGAAAGCGGTTTCGTGAATCTTGGGCGTGTTGCCGTGAATCGGGATAATGTTGACTCCGGGAAATCGGCTCTGAAGCGTGGTCAGTTCGGGCTGAACCATTTCGGGCTGGGTCATGGCTTGCTGGTTTCCCATTGCTGTCGTGTGATCGCATAGACGATGATCATGCCATAATCCTTCGACCACATGGTTTCTTCAAAATCGAGATCAGGGCGGCGTTGCATACCAAGGCGCACCATCAGGCCCCAACTGCCCCGGTTGGGCTCGACAGTCATCGCGATCACCTGGTCAGCGTCAAACCGGCCAAAGGCGAGGGTGAGTGTGGCAGCCGCTGCTTCTTTGGCATAGCCCTTGCCCCACGCATCTTCGCGCAGGCGCCAACCGGCTTCCATCATGCCGAACGGGCCGTTTTCGTCGGTGCAACGTTTGAGCCCGCAAAAACCCAGGATCGCACCGTCCTCGCGGCGCTCGACCACCCAGAAAGTATGACCGAAATCGCAGCGGTATCGCTCCAGCCGAGCGCGCGCCCCCGCCATCGTCGCAGCATCAGCGAGACCGCCAAGGTACTGCATCACTGCGGGCGTGTTGGTCCCTTCCCAGAACGGCGCCCAGTCATCCTCGCGCCAGTCCCGCAGGATCAGGCGGTCGGTTTCGTGGCGAAAATCAGCCATTGAGCAGCCGCGCCGCAACAGGCGCGTGATAGGTGAGGATGCCGCTGCACCCGGCGCGCTTGAAAGCGACCAGTTTCTCCATCAACAGCGCATCCCGGTCACCCGCCCCGACAGACGCCGCCGCTTCGAGCATCGCGTACTCCCCGCTCACCTGATAGGCAAACACGGGCACGCCGAATGTCTCGCGCACACGGTAGATGATATCGAGATAGGCAAGGCCCGGCTTCACCATCACGCTGTCCGCGCCCTCGGCAATGTCGAGTTCAACCTCGCGAAGCGCTTCATCGCCATTGGAAGGGTCCATCTGATAGCTCTTTTTGTCCCCCTTGAGCAGGCCGCCCGAGCCGACTGCATCGCGAAACGGCCCGTAAAATGCGCTCGCATATTTGGCTGCGTAGCTCATGATCTGGACATTGTGATGCTCACCCATTTCAAGCGCCATGCGGATTGCGCCCACGCGCCCGTCCATCATGTCGGACGGAGCGATGATATCCGCGCCGGCCTGGGCCTGGTTCACCGCCTGATCGACAAGCACCGCAATCGTTGCATCGTTGACGACATAGCCCCGGCCATCAAGCAGCCCGTCCTGGCCGTGCGCGGTGTAGGGATCGAGCGCGACGTCGGTGAGAACGCCAATGTCGTTGCCGCATTCATCCTTGATCGCGCGGATCGCGCGGCACATCAGATTGTCGGGATTGAGCGCTTCGGCCCCGTCATCAGAGCGCCGCTCGGGCTGTGTGTTGGGGAACAGCGCTACAACCGGCACTCCTAGAGCGACAGCCTCTTTGGCGCGGGCTACAATCCCGTCGATCGACCAGCGCGAAACGCCGGGCAGGCTGGCGATCGGCTCCTCCACGCTTTCGCCCTCGGTGATGAAGAGCGGCCAGATCAAGTCTGCAGGGGTCAGAACGGTTTCGCGGTGCAGCGTGCGGCTCCAGGCGGTTGCGCGGGTGCGGCGCAGGCGGGTGTTGGGATAGCGTCCAGTCATGATGACGCTGGTAGCGGTAAAGCTGGCTTGCTGGCAACGCAGACATTGGCGCAGCGCTCAGCGCGATAAGGCCGCGATCTTCTCGATTTCGCGCTTGGGCTGTTCGATATCGGTCTGCACCGGCTCAAGGTCGGCAAAGGCGGCGCCCACTTCGATTTCCTTCAGCGCGATAAGCTTGCGCTTGAAATCGATCAGCTCGGTGCCCGTCAGCGTGGCCCGCGTGACAAACTTTACGCTTGCCGGATTTATCGATTTGCTCCCGCGATACATCTCATAGTGCAAATGCGGGCCTGTGGAGAGGCCGGTGGACCCGACATAGCCGATCACCTGGCCGCGCTTGACGTAATCACCGGCGCGCACCGCTTTGCGGCTCATATGGCAGTACCGCGTGGCAAGGTTGCCCGCATGGCTGAGCTTGACTGCAATCCCGCAGCCGCCCGCGCGCCCGGCAGAGACCACGCGCCCATCGGTCACCGCAACAATCGGCGTGCCGCGACGCGCACGGAAATCCATGCCCGCATGCATCCGGCGATAACCAAGGATGGGATGGCGTCGCATGCCGAAACCGGACGAAACCGCGCCTGGAACAGGTCGCGCGAGGCCGCTGCGCTCTTCGCCGGTACCCGACGCTTCGTAAAAGCGCCCCTCACTGCCCCAACGCATCAACTGGGTTTTGGGCATGCCGCCGCGATCAATCCCGGCGTACAGCAGCTGACCGGCCTGCCGTTCTCCGGTGGCCGCGCGGCGATAGGCAAGGATGATGTCGAATTCATCGCTGCTGCGTACTTCGCGGTTCATGTCGATCTGGGAATCGAGCGCGCGCAGATAATCCTGGACCGCGCTTGCCGGGACGCCGGCGGCGCGCATTGAACGATAAAGGCTTGCCCCAACCATCCCGCGCACGCGCAGCGGCGTATCGTCAACGCGGATGAAGTTGCGCTGCAGGACAAGCGAACCGACCGGGTTGCCAAGCGCATCGCGGCCCGCGCGGTCAACCTTGAGCTCAAGGTCAAACCGAGCGCGAAAACGAAGCGTATCCAGAGGTCGATTGGCCCCTTCTTGCGGGCGTCGACCCAGTACAAGGTCCATCGTGGTGCCGGGCGTGATCTCTTTGATGGGGATGGCTTCGCTCACAAGCGCGCTTACCCGGTCGATGTCGCCGGCCGAAACCCCAGCACGGCGCAGCATGCCTGCAAAGCTGTCTCCCGCAGCAAGGGTAGAGACCATTTCGATCCGCGGGCGTTCCGGCGCGCTGGCGAGGGGTATGACCGCACTCGTCGGCTCCCAGCGTTGACCGGTATCCGCGCCAAGGCCCAGCGGAGAGATCGCGCGATTGCGAAACTCGCTTTGAACCGCGACGTCCTGCGGCATGGCGGGGCGCGCTTCGAGCGGGGTGAGATCGGGCCAGAACATCAGCGCCACCGCGCCAAGGCCGACCATCGTCACTAATCCCCGAAACCAGCGCGGGCTGCCAATGTTCTGAGCAAGGTCGGGCGCGATATCGGCGCGGTCGAGCCAGCGACCAGCGCCCAGTTTCCATTCATCGTATCGATCGCTCCACCCGCGTACACGGGCGAGAACCTGGCGCTTGACCTTTTCAGAGCCGGTCGGCGGCCCGACTTTTCGCGAATTTTGCAGATAGCCCGCAAAGGCACCAGGATCATATGACTGACCCGCAAGGCCGCGCTCACCGGGTTGGGGCCGGCGGTGTTGAGCCCGGTTCAATGGTGCACTCGTGAAGTTGCGCGTTTGGTCCACCGCTTTGTGCTCAAGGGAATACGCCGACATTTCGCCGCTGTTTCTGCGGCCTGCATCTATCCTCCTATGGTAAAATTGAGCTTAAGGATCGACCAACCGAGTCTGACGTGCGGTGAATCGCTTCCAGGCCCGGCACTTATGGGGCTATCGCGGTGGTTGCCCCGATTGCTCAAGCCTGACACAGATGGAGCGGTGACGTTTTCATCCGCTGTCCCCCCCGCCTCTGCCTCCGCTTCGGGACCTGGCCGCGTGCGCGCGGTTCTGGGCCCGACAAACACCGGCAAGACCCATCTCGCGATAGAGCGAATGTGCGCGCATTCCAGCGGGATGATGGGCTTTCCGCTGCGCTTGCTCGCGCGGGAAGTGTATGACCGCGTCCGCGCGATCAAAGGCGATGACCAGGTCGCGCTGATCACTGGCGAACAGCGGATCGAGCCGCCCAATGCGCGCTATTTCTGCTGCACCGCCGAAGCCATGGACCGACTGGGTGCCGGAAAGAACGGAAGCCACGCCTTTGTTGCCCTGGACGAGGCGCAGATCGGGGCTGATCCGGAACGCGGGCACATATTTACCGATCGGCTGCTCCATGCGCGCGGGCGTGATGAGACGATGCTGCTTGGTTCGGCAACGCTGCAGCCGATGATCGAGGCGCTTATCCCGCAAGCGGAGATGATTGAGCGCCCGCGTTTCTCCACCCTCACGCATTCGGGCAGTGTCAAACTCTCGCGCCTGCCGCCGCGTAGCGCGGTGGTCGCCTTTTCGGTGGAGCAAGTCTACGCCATGGCCGAAGCCTTGCGGCGGTTCCGCGGCGGGGCGGCGGTTGTGATGGGCGCGCTCTCGCCGGAAACGCGCAACAAACAGGTCGAGCTGTTTCAGAACGGTGAGGTGGATTACATCGTCGCGACAGACGCGATCGGCATGGGTCTTAACCTCGATCTCAATCATGTCGCCTTCGCCGCGCTCACGAAGTTTGACGGAAAGCGCAAGCGCCGCCTCGCTCCGGCGGAAATGGCTCAAATTGCGGGTCGCGCCGGCCGGCACCAGCGTGATGGCAGCTTTGGCACGCTTGCCGGTGGCGGAACCCGCTCTGGCGCGCCGCTCGAATTCACGGACGAAGAGATTTTCGCGATTGAGGAGCACAAATTTGCCCCGCTTACAAAACTGTATTGGCGCGAGGCCGAACCGCGGTTTGATACGCTGGCGACGCTGATCGGGGATCTTGAGCACCGACCTTACCACGACGTGCTCAAGCCTGCGCCACAGGCGATTGACCTTGCCGTGCTCAAGCGCCTTGCCAGCGAGCCCCTCGCGCGGAGCGTGCGCGGCTCGGGCAGTGTGCGGCGCTTCTGGGAGGCGTGCTCGCTGCCCGATTTTCGCCAGGTCGGCGTTGACCCGCATGCGCGGTTCGTCGCGCGGTTGTGGGAAGACTTGCAAGGCGGCTATTTGGGCGCAGATTTCGTTGCGGCGCGCATCGCCGAACTTGACCGGACAAGCGGCGACATCGACACGCTGCAGGGGCGGATCGCTTCGATTCGCTCATGGGCCTATATCTGCCAGCGACCCGATTGGGTTCTGGCGCGCGACGAAATGGCAGCGCGTGCTCGCGGCGTAGAGGCCAAGCTCTCCGATGCGCTCCACGCCCGGCTTACCGAGAGATTTGTCAACCGAAGGACGACCATTTTGATGAAATCGCTGGGACAAGACGCAGGAGCACTGCCGGTCACACTGGAAAGCGATGGACGCCTCACAGTCGAAGGCGAAGCAATCGGGCGGCTCGATGGATTTCGGTTCGTGGTCGATCCCAACGCCACTCTCGCTGATCGCAAAATGCTCTTGGCGGCGGGCGAAAAGGCGTTACCGGGAATTCTTGCCAGCCGCGCGGAATGGCTATTGAGCGAGGGGCTTGCAGAACTTCAGATCGCCAGGGGCGCAATACGCTGGCAGGATCGCACGCTCGCTGACATCACCTTGCCGGACGATTTTGGGGCCCCGCGCCTCTCATTGGCCCGCGAAATTTCGCTTTTGCCTGACGCGCCGCGTGCCAGGCTCGAGGCTGGGCTGATCGCTTGGCTGGTGCGTCAGCTTGAACCGCTTGCCCCGCTCAGAAAGCTTGCCGAAGCCGCACGCGACCCGCAAGCGGGCAGCCAGGCGCGGGCCTTGTTGATCACGCTGATTGATGCGCGCGGAGTGATAAGCCGGGAGAAGGCGGGCCTTGAGCACCTGCCGAAGGAAATGCGCCCCTTCCTGCGCAAACTTGGCGTCACGTTCGGCGCGCTCGATATCTTTGCGCGCGAACTCCTCAAACCCGCACCGCGCCAATTGTTGCACGCGCTGGATCTCGACACGCGGCCACTCGAACCTGCCATGCTGCCGGTGCTGGCGGACGCAAAGCGTCTGCCCGCAGGCTATCGCCCCGCAGGTGGACAGGTGATCCGTGTCGATCTCGCCGAGAAGATCCTTCGCGCCGCATTTGAGACCCGTGCCAAAGCGGCCGAGGCGCAAAAAACCCTGCCCAAAGAGCGCAAGAGCCGCACCCCTCGATTTCAGCTGGATTTGGCGCTTGCGGTTTCGATCGGACTGGAAGCGGACAATGCCTGCCGGTTACTTGGCAGTGCGGGCTTCCGCCTTCAGCGCGCGCGCAAACTGGCGGATGGCGCATATGGGCCGCCTGCACCCGATTTCTGGGCCTGGCGCCCCCGAAGAGATTCGCGTCGCGATAACCGCAGGGGCACCGCGGGCGCAGACGAAGGTTCGCGTCGGCACAACGAAGCGGGCGGCAGCGCAAAAGCGGGACGCAAAAGCGCGCCAAGGAGTGGCAAAAAGGGCCTGAAGGGTGCCCGCAAGCCAGACAATCGCTCCACCAACCGGCCCGACGCCGGCCCGGCGCGCGCTGGGGGAGCGTTTGATGCATTGGCGGACTTGCTGGGCGAATGATAACAAGCGAGGGCACCAGCCTGCGGGTCGACCGCTTGCTCGTCTACCTACGCTTTGCCCGCACCCGCTCCGCCGCGCGCGCGATGATTGAAGGTCGATCTTTGCGCCTGAACAGAAAACATGTGCAGCGCGTTAGCGAGAATGTGAGTATTGGCGACATCCTGACGCTCGCCGTGGGGAATGAGGTGCGCGTGATCGAACTGGTCGCGCTTCCGGGCCGCAGGGCATCCCCCGAGCAAGCGAGAACGTATTACCGAGAATTGGCACGCAATGCCGAGCTGAACGATTTTGAGCCGCGAGGCCGCTTGACGAAAGACCCTGAATGGCCATAGCAGCGCGCGCCATACCAACACCAAACCGCATGAAAGCCTCTCAATGACTTACGTCGTCACCGATGACTGCATCAAATGCAAATACACCGACTGCGTCGAAGTTTGCCCCGTTGATTGCTTCTATGAGGGCGAGAACATGCTGGTGATCAATCCCAGCGAATGCATCGATTGCGGCGTGTGCGAACCGGAATGCCCGGCCGAAGCGATCCTGCCCGATACCGAGAACGGTCTGGAAAAGTGGCTTGAGCTCAACACCAAATTCTCGGCTGAATGGCCCAACATCACCAGCCAGAAAGAGCCGCCCGCCGACGCGGATGACTTCAAGGGTCAGCCTGACAAGTTTGAGAAATACTTCAGCCCTGAGCCCGGCGAAGGCGACTGACGAGGGCTGACCCCCGCGCTATTGCTGAGCAGCAGATTCGATCAGTACCTGCAGATTATCGCTCAACCCCTGCGCGGTTTCACGGGTGTCGGGGTTGGGGTCGCTCTCGATGGTGACTGCGAACCAGTCTCGCGCTTTTTCAAGGTCGTCTGGCCGCAAATAGGTTTTGTGCTCTTCCTCAATATAGCCGCGCCGCGCGTAGATCAGACCCACCTGGAATGCGGCATCCGGACGGCCCCATTCATACGCGTGCTCGAACCATTTGCGCGCCTCTTCTTCGTTCGCGGGAACACCGTCCCCCTTTTGATGAATCTGCGCTAGCAGGAACGCAGCGTTGCGCTGTTTTTCGACTACGGCCTGCTCGAACATAAAGCGTGCAGTCATCGGATCGCGTTCAGTTCCGATTCCCATTAACAGGTAGCCGTCATAGTCGGTTTGCGCGTTGGCGTCCCCCGCGACCGCTGAGAGCTGGCACAAACGCAACCCTTCCGCCTGATCCTCAGGCCCGCCCTCGCCCTTGATCAGCATATTGCCATAGGCGCAGATCGATTGCCGCCATCCCGCCTGGGCTGCGCTTCGATAGAGCGCGCGCGCTTTGGCAAGATCCTTTGGCCTGCCCGCGCCAAATTCAAAGCAATTGGCCATATTGTGAAGACCATCGGGCCGTCGCCCGTCGAGGCGCGCAAAGTAATCGCAAGCACGGACCGGATCGCGCTCCGCCCCCAACACGCCAAAGGCAAAGGCCTCGCCGAGCAATTCAAGCGCGCTGTCATCGCCTTTGTCCGCAAGCCTCTCAAGATCGCGGATGATCTTCTCATCGCCTTCCGGGTAATCGCTTTCGAGGATCGCCGCGACGCTCGACGAGGTCTCCGAGACATAGGCGTCGTCGGGGATTTCAATTGGCGCTACCACCGCCTGAGCTAAGAGAAGAGCGAAAATGATCAGCGCCTTTCATGTCTGTGTGACCGTTCTGCGCACCTTCGCGCCGCATTGCAACATAAGTGACTCGCAATTTTGTTGCGATCGTGTTATATAATGGTGCGACCGCGTTGAGAGTGTCAGCGCAGAGTATGAATTTTAGGAAGGTCACTCACCAACAGCGACATCGGCGAAGGGTTTAACGCCAGCCAATCTGGATCTGCTTGAGGTGGAACCAGACCCTCGGCCCGCTACCCTCTCACGCGGCAATCCGGTTGAAGGACTGGCCCGCCTCTCATGTTGTTTTGCCCCGGTGCGTGCAAAAGAAAGGAATGCGAATGGCTTCGAGCGCGAATGCTTTCACCGTCGGCGATTATGTCGTTTACCCCAAGCATGGGGTTGGCCGGGTGATCGAACTTCAGAGCGAGGAAATCGCCGGAATGCAGCTCGAACTCTATGTGCTGCGGTTTGAGAAGGAGCGCATGACGCTGCGCGTTCCGGTCAACAAGGTCGAATCGATCGGCATGCGCAAGCTGTCCTCGGACAAAACGCTCAAAGAGGCGATGGAAACGCTCAAGGGCAAGCCCAAGGTCAAGCGTACCATGTGGTCGCGCCGCGCGCAGGAATACGAAGCAAAGATCAATTCGGGTGATCTGGTATCAATCGCTGAAGTGACCCGCGATCTCTTCCGACCCGACGACCAGCCCGAGCAGAGCTATTCGGAGCGGCAGATTTTTGAAGCCGCCTCCAGTCGCCTCGCACGCGAACTCGCGGCTATGGAAGAGACCGACGAGCCAACCGCGCTCGAAAAAATCCTTAACGTTCTGCGCGAACACGCACCGCAATATTATGAGAGCGCCGAAGAGGGCTGAGCCCCCACGCACACGATATTGACATGAAAAGGGTCATCCGGACGGGTGGCCCTTTTTCTTTGTCGGACGGGCGCGCGGTCGATTGGCCTCTTCCCCTTGCAAGGCCCGCAATGGTGTATTAGTATAGCAATACGCCTGCAGATTTGAGGCAAGGAAAGGATCATCAATGACAGAGCAAGCAGCCCCTATCGGACCGATGGGCGCCATGCGGCGCTGGGCCAGCTGTGCCGGCAGCACCGCCATCCTGGTCATGAGCGTTTCGTTGGCCGGATGCATCAATTTCGACAGCAGTTTTTCGGGCGTACCCCTCGACGAGATCGACATGGGTTCAACCGCTCCTGTCGAATTCGCGCTGGCCGGCCCTGATGATGTGTTCCTCACCGTTGGCGAGACATTCAATATCGAGGTCGAGGGTGATGATGAGGCGGTCGACGATCTTCGCTTCAAGCTCGATGGCAATTCTCTGACGGTGGGGCGCGAAGGAAACTGGATGGAGAGCGAGGGCAAAGCCACCATCCGCGTGACCATGCCCGCCCCGCGCAGCCTTTCGCTCGCAGGGAGCGGTGATATCGCTGCGGAAACGCTCGCCGAGACAGCCGAAGTGTCTCTGGCCGGTTCGGGCAAGATCAATGTCGCCAGCATCGAAGCGGATGATCTCGATGTCAGCGTTGCCGGCTCAGGATTGCTGAGCGCGGTCGGCACCGCCAAATCGCTCGGTATCAGCATTGCAGGGTCTGGCGATATCGACTTTGCAGGGCTCAACGCGGACAAGGCGGAAATCTCGATCGCCGGTTCGGGTGATGTGGAACTCGCCTCAGATGGAGAGGTTGAGGCTTCGATCGCGGGATCGGGCGATGTGCGCGTGACGGGAAGCGCATCGTGCCAGTCCAGCTCCGTTGGATCAGGCAACGTCACTTGTCGCCCGAGCAAGCAGACCGCCGGAGCCGCGGCGGCAGATCCCGAAGCGCCAGCCTCTTCAGATTAGGTGAGATCGCTTTAGCGGCGAATTCTGCTTGTCACGGCCCTGCCAGGCATTAGGTTGGCGGGTATGTCGAGGACCCCCCTATTGATTGCCTGCCTGATTGGCCTGACCTTATCCGGCTCTGCCTTGTCCGGGTGCGTCGCCCGCACGGCGGCCAAGGTCGTAACAGCGCCGGTAAAAATCGCGAGCAGCGGTGTCGATGCGGCAACCACGAGCCAGTCCGAGGCGGATGAAAACCGCGGGCGGGAAATCCGCGAGCAGGAAGAGAAGCTCGAAGAGCTGGAAAAGGATTACGAGAAACAGTTGAAGCGCTGCCGCGAGGGCGACCAGCGCGACTGCGACAAGGCCAAGCTAACGCAGGCCGACATCGAGGAATTGAAACGAACTATGCAAGCGCCGCAAGCCGACAAGCGTTAGTCCGGCGGTGTTGCCGCGCGCCGCAAGCGATCGTTTATCGCGCGGCCAACCCCGTTCTGGGGAATTTCGGCCACCGCAATGCGCGGTTTGGCCGAAGCAGATCCAGCATGAAGGCAATCGTAAAGTCGCGCCGCGGCTTCTTCCAGATTGCCGGATGCCGAGAGCGTGGCATGACCGCGTGCATCCCCAAACCCGATGAAAAACTCGTCTGGCGCAACTTCCCTCGCGTTG
>JBCBKF010000016.1:0-18951 GCA_038522255.1 Pseudomonadota bacterium | reverse complement strand
GCGCCAGAGATCGCCCCAGAGATCGGGGGAGAGGAGAACAAAGACCATGCCGCATGCCGATACACCATCCCTGGGCCCGCTTACCGGCCTCAAGGTTGTCGAATTTGCCGGAATCGGGCCGGGGCCGCACGTCGCCATGCTGCTGGCGGATCTGGGGGCGGAGGTGGTCACTGTCGTCCGCCCGGGCGCCGCGGTGACGAACCCGGTGGTGGAGCGCGCGCGGCACCGTGCCGAAATCAACATGAAAAACGACGAGGGACTGGCGCTGGCCAAGGCCGCTTGCGCAAAGGCCGATGTGCTGATCGAGGGATTTCGGCCCGGCGTGATGGAACGGCTGGGGCTTGGCCCGGATGCCCTGCTCGCGGACAATCCGCGCCTGGTTTATGCACGCATGACCGGCTGGGGCCAGGATGGGCCGTTAGCGCACTCTGCGGGGCACGATATCAATTATATCGCGATTACCGGCGCGTTGTCTGCGGTGGGGCACTCCGGCGAACCCGCGCTTCCACCGCAAAACCTGGTGGGCGATTTTGGCGGTGGCTCGATGTATTGCGCCTTTGGTATTCTCGCAGCGCTTTACGAACGCGAGCGCTCTGGCAAGGGGCAGGTGGTGGACGCCGCCATTGTTGATGGCGCGACCAGTTTGATGAGCTTTTTCTTCGGCGTTCGCGATCGTCCCTTCATCACCACCGAACGCGGGCAGGGTATGCTGGGCGGCGCCGCGCATTTCTATCGCTGCTACGAATGCGCCGATGGCCGAGAGGTGTCGGTCGGCGCCATCGAACCGCAATTCTATGCCGAGCTAGTTGCCAAAGCGGGCGCGCAAGACCTCGCCGAAGGGCAGATGGACCCGGCCAATTGGGATAATTACACGGACAAGCTCGCCGCTATTTTCAAAACCAGACCGCAGGCTGAATGGGTGGAGTTGCTTGAGGGGAGCGATGCGTGTTTTGCCCCGGTGCTGGATATCGAAGAGGCGCGCTGTCACCCCCACATGCAGGCGCGCGCGGCCTATGTAGAGCATGAGGGCGAGTGGCACACCGCGCCAGCCCCGCGCTTCAGCCGCACGCCGGGCACGGTCCGGTCAAGCGCCGGGGATGGCGCGCAAGTGATTGCAAACTGGCAGGAGGCGGGCTGATGGCCGGCAAGTATTTTGATGAGTGGCAAGTGGGCGAACGCCTCGCGCATGATATTCGCCGCACCGTGACCGAGACGGACAACCTTCTGTTTTCCACCATGACGCACAATCCTCAGCCGCTTCACCTTGATATCGAGGCGGCAAAGGAAAGCGGCTTTGGCCAGATCCTGGTCAATTCAACCTTCACCTTTGCGCTGTTGGTGGGGTTGTCCGTGGGCGACACCACGCTTGGCACGCTGGTAGCGAATTTGGGCTTCAACAATGTGGTGACGCCCAAGCCGGTGTTTATCGGAGATACCCTGCGCGCGGAAACCGAGGTGAAGGAGCTGCGCGAGAGCAAGTCCCGCCCCGAAGCCGGGATCGTCACCTTCACGCATGAACTCTTCAACCAGCGCGGCGAAGTGGTTTGCCGGTGCGATCGTTCGGCGCTGCTCAAGCGATCAGCCTGACGCCTCGCCCTTCGCGCCGTCCGCCCTTACGCCTGCGCCGCCCAACGCTTGCCATAGCAGGACGCGCGCGCGGTTTGCCCGCCCGACGCTGGCCGCAGCGCGTTCACCGCTCGCATCAGCCGCGCGTCGCGCCTCGAGCGCTTCAGAGAAATTGACCAGCCCTGCCCGGTAGCGCGTATCGGCCAGCCTTGCGGCGCGTTCAAGCTCGCTGGTCTCCTTGAGCGCCAAAGCGGCCTCAGCATCGCTCGCCGTGATCAGGCCGTATGCAGCCTCGGCATCGCCCAGCGCCTGGAACACCGCACCGCGATAGGCGGCAAAGGCGGCGCGCTTATTGGCAGCGGCAGTGTCAATCTCGGCGGAAATACGCCCGAAATCCAGAAGCGGTCCCGCGATACCGGCGGTGAGCGAGCCGACGATTGAATCGTTTTCGAAAATGTCGCTGGGATCAAAAGCAAGAAGGCCGAGCACCCCGGACAAGGTGAAGCGCGGGAAGCGTGCGCGCGACGCGGCTGCGAGGTCAGCATCGGTCGCCGCCAACTCCGCCGCCGCTGCGAGGACGTCAGGGCGGTTGGTGAGCAATTCCGATGGCAGCGCTGCCGGTGCGCGAGCCGGTGCCAACGCGGCGCTCGACCCGGCCAGCGCCGCGTTGACCTCTTGAGCGCCGAGCCCGGTGAGGGTGACCAGCCGGCCAATGATCCGCACGCGCTCGCTTTCGAGCGCGGCAAGGCGTGAGCGTGAAGCGCTGGCCTGTGCCTCCGCCCGGACCCTGTCAAAGCCAGGTGATATCCCGGCCTCTTCGCGCGCCCGGGCGAGGCTGGCGAGTCGCTGCGCGGCCTCGACATCGCTTTGCAGGGCGTCTGTGCGAGCGCTCAGCGTGCGCCAGTCAATGACGCTTCCGGCAATCTCAGCGAGCAGCGCGTTGCGCACCGCACCAGCCGAAGCGCTGGCGGAATCGATCCGCGCGAGCGCGGCACGTTCCTGCGCGCGCAATTGCCCGAAGATATCCGGGTCCCAGCTCGCGACGAGATTGGCGCCGTAGAAGGTTTGCGTGCTGGGGATAAGGCCGCTCGCGCCTGCATCGCCAAACTGATTTGGGTTGATCCGGTTTTCCGTGACGCTTGCATCAGCGGTGATGTTCGGCAGGCGTTCAGCCCCAGCGCGCGCCGCACCGCCGCGTGCCGCATCGACGCGGGCAAGCGCTTCTGAAAGGCTGGGCGAATTGGCGAGCGCTTGCTTAGCCAAAGTCGCAAACCCAGTGTCATCATAAGGCAACAGCCCATCCACGCTGGCGACAGTTTCGGCCTCCGGCGCGTAGAAATAGGCGGGCGCAAGCGCTGGCGCGGGGGTCGCGATTTCCGGTGCTGGCTTAAGTCCGCAGGCCGATAGCGCGGTGCCGAGTATCAGGACGACAGCAAGGCGAGTGTGGCGGAGACTTGGCGACATCACGTTACTCCCCCGTGACGCCGTCGCGCGCGGGTATGAATGCATCGACTTGCTGGCCCACGCGGAACACATCGCTTTCAGGAAGGGCGTAGATTAGTTGAAGCACACGAACATCCACACGTTCGGCAGCGCTGTTGGTGAGCTGACGTTTGGGAACAACTTGTGGTTCCGCCCTTACAAAGGTCGCCTCCACCTGGGTTTGCGCGGCGCCGCGCGGGCTGACCTTGGCAACCGCGCCCAGCTCAACCCGCGGGGCTTCGTTTTCGTCGATGTCGATCCGCACGTGCAACGGATTGGTCTCGCCCATCTGAATAAACGCTTCGGAATTGCCGCCGCCCTGGGTCGAGACGAACTCTCCGGGCCGGATGTTCACCGCCAGGATTTCGCCCGCAATGGGCGCCCGCACGGTGAGGCGCTCAAGATCTGTGCGAGCCGAAGATGCGCGGGCCTGCGCCGCGGTGAGCCGCGCGCGGGCAATCGCGAGCCTGCTGGTCGCAGCGTCGTAATCGCCCTGGGCCCCGATAACTTCAGCCCGGCTGACCGCGGCGGGATCATCGAGACTGCGATAAAGATCAAGCTGCTGCTTGGCGGTTGTTTGCGCCGTTTGCGCCTCTGTGATGGAAGCGCGCGCCTCGCCGATGGCGGCATTGGCCTCCGCCAGCTGAGCGCGCACCGCACGGTCATCGACGAGGAAAAGCACCTGGCCCTTTTCCACCCGGTCGCCCGCTGCAACGCGCAGATCGGTAATCAGGCCAGACAGGGCGGTTCCGATATCGATGATTTCGCTGGCTGGTTCGACCAATCCCGCGCCCGCCACGCGCGCGGCGTTGGCGAGTTCGCCTGTCGCCTTGGGCGGTTGCTTTTCAGGCTCGGTGATTTCGCGCGCGGGTATCTCGCTGATGACATACCAGGTGCCAACGCCAAGGCCGATTACGGCGAGGACGGGGAGAATCTGGCGAGAGAAGCTGACGGTTGATGGGAGAAAAGCCATAATGCGCCTTTGGAATGGTGGGGATTGTGGGGGTGTCGATGCGGTCAGTGACCCTCGGGCATGTCGGTGCCGTCATGCGTGACGCGGCCATCCTCAAGCACGAGGATGCGATCCGCGAGGTCGAATATACGGTTATCGTGGGTGACGATGATACACGCGCGATCCTGAGCCACGGCGACTTCGCGCAGCAGGTCCATCACGCGGCGGCCCGAATTCGCGTCAAGCGCCGCTGTCGGCTCATCGCATACGACCAGGCGCGGCCCGTGTACCAAGGCGCGGGCGATCGCGACGCGCTGCTGTTGCCCGCCGGAAAGTTGGCGGGGCAGCTTTTCCGCCTGATCGCCGATGTTGAGCGCTTCGAGCAGTTCGATGGCCTTCTCGCGCGCTGGTTCAATCGCCATGCCTTGCGCGATCAGCGGGACCGCTGCGTTTGCAGCGGCATCAATCGAGGGGATCAGATTGTACTGCTGGAAGATGAAGCCGATGTTCTGCAGCCGGAAGTTCACCAGTTCCGTGTCCGTCAGAGCATAGATGTCGGTGCCAAATACCTTCACTTCGCCGTCGGTAGGCCACAGAATTCCGCACATGATGGAAATGAGCGTGGTTTTGCCAGAGCCGCTCTCTCCCACCACATAGGTCATCTCGCCTGATCGGATGTCTGCATCGATGCCGTGGAGCACTCGGATCGTCGATTGGCCCGCCTGAAAATCGCGGGTGATGCCGCGAGCGCTGATTGCGGTTGTGTCTGCCAGGGTTGCCATGGTTTGCGCCTCCATCACCGGAACACCGAAGCGGGTTCGGTCCGAAGGACGCTGCGCAGGCCCGCATATCCCGTGAGGGCAAGGATAACGACCACGGCGACTGCGCTGACGAAGGGGATTTCCCAGGGAATGTAGAACCCCTTGAATGTCGGCACCCCGGAAAAGCCCCAGATAAACAGCACCGTCCCGACAATTCCGAAGGCATACCCGACCGAACCCACGAGCGTGGCTTGCGCGGCGACCATTTTGACCAGTTTCCAGTTGGTGACGCCGATCGCCTTCAGCGCGCCAAACTGTTTAATGTTGTCGCGAATAAAGAGGCTGAATGTGAGGCCGACAATGGCGACACCGACGACGAATCCGAGGAAGACGGTGATGCCGAAATTTGTGGGGATGCCCGTATTATCGATAATGAACTGCACGCCCGCTTGCGCAAATTCATCGCGCGTTTCGGCCTTCAGCCCGGTTTGCGCCTCGATCCGGTCCGCCACTTCTGCCGCACTGACGCCATCGCTAACCCCGACCAGCACGAAGGACAGACGGTTGCGGGTGCCCGGGACGTAATTCAGCGCCTGGCTGTACTTTGTGTAAAGCACCACCTGGCTGGTGAAGCTGGGAACTGCATCGACCACACCGCGGATCACGGCGCGCTGATCATTGAGCTCAAGCCGTTGGCCAATCGGATCGTCGCCGTTTTCGAAAAGGTTGGTGATGCCCACATCGTCGATCAACACACTGCTTGGCTGAGACAGGACGTTCTTGTCGCCCTGTGCCATGTCCTTGGGCAGCCCGATCAGTGTAGCATCATCCACTCCAATGATGGTTACGCCTTCCAGATCGCCAGTGCTGGAGCGGACAGAGGCGTTGGCGCGCAAATGCGGCACTGCCCATTCGACACCCTGGACAGAGCGCACCTCGTCAAGCGCGGTTGCCGGCATTTCGTATTTCACTTCGGTTGTGCGGCTGACCGGATCCATCACCCACACCTCCGCTTCCGGCGTGTTGAAGACGCCGCTCGCACCGCGTTCGATGAGGCTGAAGAAGATGGTGAGCTGCTGGGTGATCAGCAGGGTGGAAAAGGCAATTCCAAACAGCAGACCGTAAAACTTCTGCTTGTCGCCGGTAAGCATTCGGATGGCGATCCAGAGCATGCAAGGGGGAACCTTTTGGAAGGGGCTGGGGTTGCTTTGGTGTACACTTGGTGCATTATTGAACGACGACGTTTAAGTGAACGCCATCGTTCATTTTGTCAACCGCCCGCTTGATCGAAGGTTCCACGCAAAGTTGAAAAAGAAGCCTGGACGCCCCTCGGATCACGCCAAGCGCGAGGCCATAATCGAAGCGGCTTCTGCGCGTTTTTTCGAATCGGGTTTCGCCGCAACATCAATCGAGCAGGTCGCCGCAGACGCGGGTGTCTCGAAGGTCACGATCTACAATCACTTTGGCGACAAGCGCGCCTTGTTTGGCGCTGCGGTCAACCTGGAGTGTCAGAAAATGCGCGGGCATTTCTCTATTGAGGATATGCCAGCCGGTTCGGTGCGAGACCGCCTTCGTATGATTGGACGCGCCATGGTGGATTTTCTCTCCCGTCCCGAGATCATCCAGTTTGATCGTCGAATTTCCGCGGAAACTGAAACCAATCCCGATATCGGAGCCGCTTTTCTTGAAGCGGGTCCGAGGCGCATGATGGCGGATTTCTCGGCCTTTTTGCGCCACGCGATCGTGATCGGCGATCTCGATATCGAAGATCCCGAACTGGCCGGCGATCAATTCGTCTCAATGTGCAAGGGGATGGGCGATCTGGAGCGGCGATTTGGCGCTCCGCAAACCCCGGAAAAAAGCGATGAGCGGATCAATGGAGCGGTCGAGGTGTTTCTCGCCGCTTACGCTGTGCGGGATCGAGCGGGGCTGGATTGAGTTTTCACATCACTGTGTTCGAAAATAAGCATTACGCACGGTGCAGCGCATTATCTTGCCATTCATGACGCCTTTCCTACATTACTTGGCATCACAAAAGGAATCACCCAGCGATGAGCGACCAGAACGATCCCAATCAGCAGCCCCCCGAAGGCCAGAATCCCTGGATGAAGACATTGTGGATCTGGGGCGGGATTTTCCTTGCGCTCTTGCTGGTCGTGTCGCTGTTCAGCAATTCCGGCCAGCCGCAGGGGACGGAAATCCAGTACTCCGAATTCCGCGAGCAGGTACAGGAAGGCAAGATCGAGTCGGTCCAGCTGGGTGAGGACATCATCACGGGCACCTTCACGAACGGCAAACCGTTCACCGCCATTCCGGTTGGTTCGGATGTCGAGATTACCGGATTGCTCGAAGATAACGGCGTGCAATTCACCGGCAAACAGCGTGAGCAGCCGAACATGCTGCTATACATCCTGCTCAATTCGCTGCCATTTCTGCTGATTCTCGGCATCGCATTCTTTGCGCTGCGGCAAGTGCAAAAAGGCGGCGGCGGCGGCGCGATGGGCTTTGGCAAATCCAAGGCCAAGATGCTTACCGAACGCCAGGGCCGCGTCACCTTTGACGACGTTGCCGGCATCGACGAGGCGCGCGAGGAATTGCAGGAAATCGTGGAATTTCTGAAAGATCCCCAGCGCTTTTCCAAACTGGGTGGCCAGATCCCCAAGGGCGCGCTGCTGGTCGGCTCTCCGGGTACGGGTAAGACTCTGCTGGCCCGCGCAATCGCTGGCGAAGCTGGTGTGCCGTTCTTCACCATTTCGGGTTCGGACTTTGTCGAGATGTTCGTCGGTGTCGGCGCAAGCCGCGTGCGTGACATGTTCGAACAGGCGAAGAAGAACAGCCCCTGCATCGTCTTCATCGACGAAATCGACGCGGTCGGGCGTTCGCGCGGCCACGGCCTTGGCAATTCGAATGATGAGCGTGAGCAGACGCTCAACCAGCTCCTGGTCGAGATGGACGGCTTCGAGGCGAATGAAGGCATCATTATCATCGCGGCGACCAACCGCCCTGACGTGCTTGACCCCGCGCTGCTGCGGCCCGGTCGGTTTGATCGCCAGGTCGTTGTGCCAATCCCCGATATTGACGGGCGCGAAAAAATCCTTGGTGTGCACATGAAGAAGGTGCCGCTGGCCCCTGACGTGAACCCGCGTACGATTGCGCGCGGCACGCCGGGCTTTTCGGGCGCTGATCTTGCAAACCTGGTCAACGAGGCAGCTTTGCTAGCGGCGCGCCGCAACAAGCGTCTCGTGGCGATGCAGGAATTCGAGGATGCCAAGGACAAGGTGATGATGGGCGCAGAGCGTCGCTCCATGGTCATGACCGAAGACGAAAAGAAGATGACTGCCTATCACGAGGCGGGCCACGCGCTGGTCAGCATCAATGAGCCGGCCTCGGATCCGATCCACAAGGCAACCATCATACCGCGCGGTCGTGCGCTGGGCATGGTGATGCGCCTGCCTGAGCGGGACAGCTATTCGTATCACCGCGACAAGATGCACGCGAACCTTGCCGTGGCCATGGGCGGACGCGTGGCGGAAGACATCATCTTTGGCCACGACAAGGTCTCATCGGGCGCGAGCGGTGATATTCAGTACGCCACCGATCTTGCCAAGAATATGGTCACCAAATGGGGCATGTCGGAAAAGCTCGGACCGCTGCAATACGAGCAGCAGCAGGAAGGCTATCTCGGCATGGGCCAATCGGCGCGTACGATGGCGGGTGCAGAGACCAACAAGCTGATCGACGAAGAGATCAAGCGTCTTGTCGAGGAAGGCCTGAAACGCGCCACCGACATCCTGACCAGTCAGGAGGACAAGCTCCACACCCTGGCGCAGGCTTTGCTCGAATTTGAGACGCTTTCGGGCGATGAGATCACCACGCTGATGGAGGGCGGCGAGATTGACCGCCCCGACGCCCCGAGTGGTCCAGCATCATACCGCCCGCAGCAGGGTTCAGCGATCCCCAAGGCGGGCAAGCGTTTCGGATCGAAGGGAGATGAGGCACCGCAAGGGGCTTGATCTCGCTTTCTGGATCGAACTTTCGAAATGGGCGTCTCGGCTGGTTGGTTGGGGCGCCCTTTTTGTTGGTCAGAAAGCGCCCAGCACGATGAGCGCTTGCAGGAACAGCATCATCACGATGATGATGAATATCCCGACAAACGCCAGCCTCCAAAGCGCGGAAAACCGGCTTAGCTCATAAGCGCCGCGCAGCTGTTTGTAGAGGTGGATCGGCGGGATCAGCAGGACCGAGAAAACGACCAACGGGGTCGGTGCGCCCATCACCCCGGCCACCGAAACAGCGATGAACAACAGCGACATGAAGGCGAGGGAATACGTCACGAAGATCGCGTGATCATACGCCTTGAATCGGCGCTTCCAGGCGAAGATCAGCCAGATAAACGGAATAGATAGTGGAATCAGAAGCCAGCTGAACTTGTAGGCGTTGGCTTGCAATTTGTAGATCATCAGCCCGGGGTTGTTGCGCCATTTCCTGATCAAACCGATATCAATGAAGTCGAAACCGGTTTCTTCGTATGTCAGACGCGCGTTATCGCTGTCGCCAATCGGGACTACGCGCTTGCCATCGTCACCCACAGACGCCGCCGGATTGCTGCTATTGATGAATGGCAGGTCGTCGATTTGCTCAAGGTCATAAAGCTCCGTTTCCAGCTCGGATTTGCGCCGCTCAAGGTTGCGGCGTTCTGCCGGATCGAGGTTTTTCTGTTCAAGCAGACTGTCGACTTTGGCCAATTCGGCTTCATTCTTGGCGACCGCTTCCACGACGCGTGCTTCGATCGCATCGACACCTGTCTCTAGTTCGAACGATGTTGGCGTGGTGAAACCGACCATCTGGAACACAGCGAACATCGCAAAGACGCTGAACAGGAACATCGCCATCGGACTTACGAAACGCGCGCGTTCGCCTTCGATATACCGACGCGTAAGCGAGCCCGGTTTGAACGCGAGTAGCGGCAGCGTGTGCGCCAGCTTGCCATCGAGGTGCAGCACGCCGTGCATCAGATCGTGGCCGATCGCGGACAAAGTGCGGTGGACATGCGCCTTTTGCCCGCATTGATTGCAATAGGGACCGGTTAACGGGGCCCCGCAATTGGCGCATTCGGTCTCCTCATCCGCGCCGCCGCCAGCGCGTTTCAGCGATGTGCCGTCTGCTGGCTGCACCGCCCCTGCTGCCAGCGAGCCCTCTATGGCTGCACCCAGACCTTCGGCTACATCGCTCATTCCTTGCACCCCCGCGATAATGGTGCACGGCAGTATACGCCGCGCGAGGGGATTGCCAATGAAGCGGCTTATTTCTGGGCGAGCTTGCGCTCGATCGCGGTCCAGAGCTGGGCAAAGGCACGCGCCGCGCTGGAACGCGGGGCGAAGGCGCCAACCGGTTTGCGCTCAACCGCGCATTGCTCAATCGCGCTCGCAAGTGGCACAACAGGCCAGTTTGAATTCGCCTCTCGCGCTTCGCGGTGAAGAGTGCGGCGCATGTCGACCATTGACAGGACCGGCAGGATGGGCGGATGCCCCTTGCCGCTGCCGCGCACTTCGTCGACCACCAATTCGAATGCGCGCGCAGAAAGCGGCGATGGCGGCAGGGGCACAATCACCAAGTCTGCCGCGCGCATGACCTGCGAGCTGACCTCGCTCAGAACGGGTGGGCAATCGAAAATGATCCGGTCGTAATCCTTGCTCAGCGCCTCTACGATTTTCGCCAGACGCCTCTTCTTGCCGATGCCTTCGAATTGTCGGTCAAGAGTGCGGATGCTCTCATCGGCGGGGAGCAGATCGAGAGTGTCAAACCCCGTCTTCTGGATCAGCTTTGAGGGTTCACGGTCAGCGGAAAAGACGCTTTGCGCGGCGCGTTTCTTCTTGGGATCGACGCCCAGAAGAAAGCCGGATCCGTTGGATGCGTCGAGGTCCCATAAAAGGGTCTTTCGGCGCGATATGGTAGCCGCGCACCAGGCAAGGTTTACCGAAAAGGTCGTCTTTCCGACGCCGCCTTTCACACTGTAAACTGCAATTGAAGCCATTGCGTCTGTCGTCCCGTCAGTCTGTGCTGCCCCCACCCCCAATTGCAGCATATGTTACGTTTTGATTACAGTCGCCCAATTGCATGCGGGCACAGCTAAAGCAAGGGTCGTTAATGTTGGGCCTAGGCACCGGGCGTTGCGGCCTGTTTACGACGCAAAAAAAGGGCCGCCGGAAAGGCGACCCCTCTATTGCGAAACAAATACCCGGATATACGCGGTGAGATGACCGATTGCGCGAGGCCGTTCAGCTTTCGTAATCGGAACTGATCGAGGTTGACCGGGTTGGCGCCGATGCGGTGATGCGCAACGCTTCGGCGGACTGGCTCAGCGAACCGATCTCATCGGCGTCATCCTCATCATCGGGAAGGATTTTCTGAAGACCGGTGACAAGCGATTCATTCAGGTCGCGCGGCCTTATCGTCTGCTCGGCAATCTCGCGCAGCGCGACAACCGGGTTCTTGTCGCGATCACGGTCAATCGTCAGCTCGCTGCCGCCGGAAATTTCGCGCGCACGCTGGGCGGCGAGCAGGACGAGATCGAAGCGGTTGGGAACCTTGTCGACGCAATCTTCAACGGTAACGCGTGCCATGGAGCGAGGCCTTTGTGAAAACGGGATGTAGGAAAGGCTCCCGCGTTAGGTGCAGCAAGCTTGAGAGTCAAGGATTAGGGCGTTTTCACAAGCCGATCACTCGAACCCCCACTCCGAATAATCCTTAAGATTGGGCGAGGTGAATTTCGTATATTCGCTCTGGAACAGCAGCGGCACATTGCCGGTCGAGCCATGGCGCTGCTTGGCGACGTTGACCGAGGCCTTGCCACGCTTTTCATTATACGTGTCCTCCCATGTGCGATATTTCTCGACCGCTTCGGGTGGACTGTTCTCCGTGGGAAAATCGGGCTTGATCGCTTCGAGGTAGTAGTCCTCGCGGTAGACGAACCAGACCATGTCCGCGTCCTGCTCGATCGAGCCGGATTCGCGCAGGTCTGAGAGCATGGGGCGCTTGTCCTCGCGCTGTTCGACCGCGCGGCTGAGCTGCGAGAGAGCGATAACCGGCACGCTCAGCTCTTTGGCCAGCGTTTTCAGCCCCCGGCTGATTTCCGAAATCTCGTTGACACGGTTGTCATTGGCGCGCCCCGATCCCTGGAGCAGCTGCAAATAGTCGACGACAATAAGGCCGATATCGTGACGGCGTTTCAGGCGCCGGGCGCGGTTGCGCAGAGCGGCGATGGTGAGCGCGGGCGTGTCATCGATGAACAGCGGCAATTCAGCCAGGCGCTGGCTGGCAAAGGACAGCTTCTGGAATTCCTCGCGGCTCAATTTACCGCTTCGCAGCGCCTCTGAGCTGATTTCGGCCTGTTCGGCGAGAATACGCGTCGCAAGCTGGTCGGCGCTCATTTCGAGGCTGAAAAACGCCGTGGGTGCGCCGTAATTGTATTCGCCGCCCTCGTGTTGCCAGGCCAGATGCGCTTCGGCGCAGTTGAAGGCAATATTGGTCGCGAGCGAGGTCTTGCCCATGCCCGGCCGCCCGGCAAGGATAATGAGATCGGAATCGTGCAGGCCAGAAACCTTGCGGTTAAGCGTATCAAGCCCGGTCGTCTTGCCTGACAGGCCCCCGCCCGAATTCATCGCGGCTTCGGCCATCTTGATCGCGGTAAGTGCGGCATCGCGAAAACTTGATGCCTCGCTGCCGGTCTCAGCGCCCTCGGCAACCCTGAACAGGTCAGCCTCCGCCTCAGCGATGCGATCCATCGGCTGCACCGTATCGGAGGTGTCGAGCGCCCCTTCAACAAGGCCCCGGCCCACGCTCACCAATTCGCGCAACAGAGCAAGATCGTAGATTTGCTGCGCCAGTTCGTGCGGCGCCAGCAGCCCAGCGCCATTGGCTGTTAGTTTTGCAAGATAGCTCGGCCCCCCGAGTTCCTTGAGCGCCGGGTCACCCTCGAATTGCGGGCGCAAGGTAACGGGGGATGCGGTGCGATTGAGGTCGACCGCCTTCAGGATCTTTTCGTAAATGCGGCCATGCAGCGGCTCAAAGAAATGCTGCGGGCGGATCGGTGTGCGCAATTCTTCAATTACGCGATTGTCGATCAGAACCGCGCCCAGAAACGCCGCTTCGGCTTCCAGATTGGAGGGCAGCTTGCGGCCGGCCTCGTCTGCATCTTGTGTGTCATCGCTTGGGAAAAGAAGTGTTTCGGTGTCGTCCATCGAACCCTGATGCGCCGGGCAGTGGGGAGTTCGCAAGGGTAAAGTCGGTGAATATATTTGGTGTATCACGCCTTGCGCTGTGGATAGCGGGGAAGGCGCAAGACCATTGGCTGAGTCGAAACGCTTGAAGTCGCCCCCTGCGATCTGCGAAGGCTGACCACTATGGAAGGCGTTCCACCTGATTCCCCCGCGACCAGTCAAAGGATCGCTCACATCGCGCTGGATGAGGCGACCATTCTGTGGCGCAACGCTGATGTCGAGCAGGAGAGGCGGGTCGCGATCTATGATCTGATCGAAGAGAACACCTTCAAGCCGGTCAAGAGCGCACAGAAAGGCGCCAAGGGCCCGTACCGCTTGTTCCTCGGCGTTCGCGATGGTCGCTTGGCGATGGATGTCAGTGATGAAAGTGAGCAATTGCTTGAAACGCTGCTAATCGGTCTTGCGCGTTTTCGCCGCCCGATCCGCGAATATTTCGCCATCTGTGACAGCTATTATCAGGCGATCCGCAAGGCCACTCCCGCTGAGATCGAGACGATCGACATGGCTCGGCGGGGCATTCACAATAACGCAGCTGAACTGCTGCTGGAGCGGCTGGAGGGCAAGGTTGAGACAGATTTTGCCACCGCGCGGCGCCTATTTACCCTGATCTGCGTCCTGCATATCAAGGGCTGAGGCAAGACCCGGCACGCATATGGCCAAGACATCGCGGCAGACGAAGCGCACACGGCGGCGCACGCGGCGCGCGGGAGGGCTGGCACGGCGCCTCCTGCAGCTCGGCGCGCTGATATTACTGGCCGCGATGGCCTATGCCGGCTGGTTCTGGCACGAAATGCGGACCTGGCGACCCGACGAAGCACTCTACCCTGAACAGGGCGCTGTGATCGCGAGTGGTGCATCGGGCATTCGGTTTGAAACGCTCAAGGCGACCGGGGCGGCTTTCGTGTATCTTGAACTGGCACCGGCGGGTGCGCCGCCCGATCCCGGATTTCGCGCGCGCTTGCGGGCTGCCAAAGCCTCGGGGCTCAAGGTCGGGATATTGCAACCGTTCAATCCGTGCTTTCGCGCCGACCCCCAATCTGCCCGCTTTACCCGGATGGTGGCGCGCGATCCCGAGCTCTTGCCAGCGGGGCTTGCGCTCACGCAACTGCCCGATCAATGCGAGCCCAGCGTGAGCGGTGCGGCGGTGATGAGCGAGGTGCTCACCCTGGTAAACCAGATGGAAATGCATGCCGGTCAGCCCGTCATTCTGAAACTCGGCAAGGCGTTTGAGACCCGCTTTCGCCTCGCGGATGCGCTTGACCGTGATATCTGGCTGGCGCGCGACGGCTTTCTGCCGCGCTATGCGCAGCGCCCGTGGCTGCTATGGAGCGCAAACAGGCAGATGGTGAGCGAGGCGTCTGCGCAGCCGGTGGAATGGGTGGTGGTCCAACGATGAATGTATCAAAAGAGCAGGAAAAGGCGTTGATCGCCGCGGCAAGTGCGGCGGGCGACCACGCCTATGCCCCCTATTCAGACTATCAGGTTGGTTCTGCGCTCCTCTTCGATGATGGGGCAATGATCACCGGCAGCAATGTCGAAAACGCAAGCTATGGCTTGTCCCTGTGCGCCGAGACAATCGCCGTTTCGCGCGCTTTTGGCGAAGGGCGGCGCGGAGGCCTTGTGGCGGTTGCGATCACCGGTCCGCTCGACAAGGGCGATGGCTCGCCAATCACTCCGTGCGGGCGTTGCCGCCAGGTCTTGAACGAAATTGCGCAATTGGGCGGGACCGACCCTGTGGTGCTTTGCGTCGGCAAGGATCAAGTGCGCCGAGTGCTCCTGTCAGAGTTGCTTCCACACGCTTTTGGCCCTGCTCATCTGGCCTAGCTGCCAAACAGGTCACCGAGCGATTTGGTCACATTGCCGACTGGGTCCTTGCGAAACTCGGCCTCTTCCTTGCCAACATAGTTGAAGATGCCATCCAGCCCCTGGTCGGTGACCGATGTGTTGATAGTCTCCCGGTTCAATCCGGCTTGACCGATAAAACTGTGCTGCTCCGCCAATCCGTCGAATGTCTTGTAAACGCCGAGGCTTTCCAGGGCGCTGTCAATCAGGGGGCTGAGCTTGGCGTGAAGCGCGTCATTCGACGAATTGCGCAGATACTGGGTGCCGCCATCGTTTTCCTTGATAATGCCGGGCGCGTCGCTGAAAGAGAGGTTGTCGATCGCATCGCGAAAGATCGGCTTGGCCTCTCCGGCCGCGATACCGGCGGCGTCGTTGATCTGGCGGGTCACACCGTCGAGCACGCCCAGCTTGCTCGCACCGCTCATGATCGATCCGAGCAGACCGCTCGACCCGCCGCCAACAATGGGCAGGCCGATGCGAATGTCTTCGTCGTTAAAATAGGCACCCGGCTGGGCCAGCTTATCAAGTGCGCTGTCTGTCGCCTTGCCAAGGATCGCGGAAAGGTTGAGCCCCCCTGATCCAAATTGCGCGCGCGCGGCGACAGGCAAGACTAGAAGTCCGCAGCCAGCAGTGAACCCGGCGATTGCCGTGCGGCGATTGAGCGTGATCATGATGCCTCTCCCGTCACCGGCGGCTATAGCACATTGCAGCCGCTTACGCTGGGAAAATCGCGCCCCGGCTCCATATCACCCTTTGCCTGTTTCGATCCATTCAAGCAGCGCCGCGAGGCAATCGCGGGCGAGCAGCTTGCAGCGTTCCGGTGACCAGCCCTGTTCGGGTTCTGGGAAAGCGGCGAGGTCCTTGAACGGCATCTCAAGCGTCATCGCGCAGGCGCCAAACCGCTCAGCCACCTGGTTGGTGCTGATGCCGAGATTTGCGCGTCCCGCAGGCGTCTTGGGATAGCCAAGTTCGGTCTGGAAATCGGGCGTACGGCGATCAAGGATGCGCTGATAAAGATAGAATTGGTCACCCAGAGCGTCGGTCCAACTGGGTATGCCCTCAAATCCCGCGAGAAAATTGGCCGGGATCGCCTCATCTCCGTGCACATCCATGGCGAAATCGACACCCGTTTCGTCCATGCGCCTGCGGATGGCAAGCACTTCAGGCGATTTGTCGGATGAGGGTTCGGCCCATTCGCGGTTGAGATTGGTGCCAGCTGCGTTCGTGCGCAGATGGCCGCGCGCCGAGCCGTCAGGGTTGCAATTGGGGACGACGAACAAACGGCAATTGCGGCGCAGACCGCGCGCAACGGGATCGGTCGGGTCGGTCAGGGTCTCAAGCGCCCCTTCCATCCACCATTGCGCTTGGGTTTCGCCGGGGTGCTGGCGCCCATAAAGCCAGACCTTGAGCGCTCCTTCGCCCATTTCAAGCGAATCAAGCGGGCGGCCATCCAGAGTGCGGCCAAGCGGGACGAGGTCGACGCCCTCGCTCGCTGCGGCCTCGGCCACCAGATCGTGATGGCGTTCGATCGAATAGGGCGCGAAATAAGCAAAATAGCACAGATCACTCGCCGGCGTGTAGCGGATGGTGAGCGTGCCGTTCTCCTCATCCTTGTCGAACTGGCTGAGCGCGCGGCCCCAATATTCGCGGTCTTCCGAAACACACGCATCGTAACCGGGCCAGCCGCCTGGATAGGCGCTGTTGTTGAGGTCAGTGATTTTGAGCTCAAGATCTTCGCCCGCCGCCCCGGTCACGCGAAAGTGAAACCACTGCGCGAATTCAGAATTGTGATCCTTGGCAATGGCCAGACGGGCGCTCGCCCCGGTAATGCCAAGCACGTCAATGTTGCCGCTGTCGAATGCGGCGTCGATACGAATGTCCATCAGGGCTCCACCAATTCGGCGACGTCGAGGCTGATCGTTTCGCCATTGCCGCCCGGAAAGTCTGCAAAAACCGCCGCTGCCAGCGTTGCGGCGTTGACGTCAACCGGGGCGTAGGGCGAATCAACACTGGTCGGGAATTGCGCGCGCGCTTCCCACAGGTTCTGGCGATCAGGATCATCGGTGTTTGGCGAAATCGCCACGCTAAGCTCGGATACGACACGCGGGCTTTGTTGACCGCTTCCGCCAAGGTTGATGCCAACGCCGACGCCCACGCCCGAGCCAAAGCTGCCCGTTGAGCCTCCCACGCCGACATTTACCGGGTTTCCCTGCTCTGCCTGCGCTTGTGGGGTCCGACTGGTGTCGATGAAGGCAATCTGGCTAGCGAGCTCTTCGTTGGTGATGACGGTGTAACCAAGCAATCCGAGCTCATTGCCGATCGCGGCGCGAAAGGCGTCGCGCGCGGCTTCGTTGGTGAGGTCGGGCGCGAAACGCAGCGCGATTGTGCCCTGGCCTAAACCCGCAGGTGTCTCAGAGACAAAGCGGGTAACTTCGACAGGGCCGGTATACGCGCCGCCTGCACACGCGGCGAGGCTGGACAAAAGCACAATCGGGAACACGGCACGAAGGAGTTTGGAGTGTGGGATCGGGGGCATGGGGGGCTCCTTTCAGATTGCTATGCCATAGGACCAAACGGCGCTGGTGCAAAACCCGAACCACCGAAGCGTGCGTTTCACCCTTTTGCAGGCGAAGTTTGCTAACCTTTGCGCATGAACGACAAAATCCAAGCCAAGCCGTCAAGACCCAGCGTGCTCGTCACCGGAGGTGCCGGCTATATCGGCAGCCACGCCGTGCTCGCGTTAGTGGATGCGGGCTGGGACGTGGCGGTCATCGACAACCTGACCACCGGATTTCGTTTTGCGGTCCCTGATGGCGTCCCGCTTTACGAGGGGGATATCGAGGATGGCGCGCTGCTTGAGCGTATCTTTGCCGAGCAAGGGACGGGCGCGATCATGCATTTTGCCGGTTCGATTGTGGTCCCGGAAAGCGTCGAGAACCCGCTCAAATATTACCACAACAACACCGTTAAAAGCCGCGCCCTGATCGAAGCGGCGGCTAAAGCGGGGCTCTCGCATTTCATCTTTTCCAGCACGGCGGCGACCTACGGTATTCCCGAAGTCTCACCCGTGAGCGAGGCGACACCGCAAAAGCCGATCAATCCGTATGGCTGGTCTAAGCTGATGACCGAACAGATGCTGAGCGACACCGCGGCGGTGCATCCGATCAATTTTTGCGCCCTGCGCTATTTCAATGTTGCAGGCGCTGATCCTGAGTCGCGATCCGGCCAGTCAACCGCGGGTGCGACGCATCTTATCAAGATCGCGGTCGAAGCCGCTCTGGGCAAACGCAGCCATGTCAGCGTGTTCGGGACCGATTACGATACGCCCGATGGCACAGGTGTGCGCGATTACATTCATGTCAGCGATCTGGCAGCGGCGCATGTCCTCGCGCTTGAGGCCTTGATCGCAAAGCCGAAGCGCTCGTTGACGATGAATTGCGGGTATGGGCGCGGATTTTCGGTGCTCGAAGTGCTGGATGCCGTGGACCGGGTCGCCAATCTCAGGATTGATCGCCGAATTGCCGAGCGCCGTGCGGGAGATTCAGACCACCTTGTTTCCGATCCCTTGCTTATCCGGCAAACGTTGGCCTGGGAGCCGCGATACGCTGATCTTGACACGATTATAGCGCACGCGCTGGCCTGGGAGCGCAAGCTTACGGATTTGCGCGGTTGAGGATTGACGAAACGGCCCTTGCGAGATAACGGCGGCGTTAGAAATTCCGCGCGTCGGACCGATTCCGGCGCGCTTTGCTTTTTGAGAGACCCACGATGAAAATCCGCAACAGCCTAAAGTCGCTGAAGAACCGCCACCGCGATTGCCGCGTCATTCGCCGCCGCGGGCGCACCTATGTCATTAACAAGACCAATCGCCGTTTCAAGGCTCGCCAGGGTTGACCGACGGATTGACCGTTTTGGCGGTCGGATGGTTTTGCTGCGGCCCGCCTCCGAAAGGAGCGCGGGCCGCAGCCGTTTGAAAAGGTGTGGGGATGAATGAGCCGACCAAGGCTGTAGTGTTCGATGTGGGGCGCGTGCTCTATCACTGGCAATTGCGTGCTCTGTTCGAAAAGCT
>JBCBKF010000015.1:0-19293 GCA_038522255.1 Pseudomonadota bacterium | reverse complement strand
CGCAGGCCTGACGCCAACGCCTGAGGGTTGGGTGCGGACAGATCCCGGCCGACAGAGCAAACACCATCGCAAGTGCCGGGTTGAACCGCATCACGGCTTGCGCCACCGCGCCACAAAGAAGCCATCCAGCCCACCTTTATCGCTCAGTAGGCCGGGATCTGTCCGCACCCAACCCTCAGGCGTTGGCGTCAGGCCTGCGGGCAGTTCCTGCGCGGTTACGGGCATGGGTGCAAGAGCGAGCGAGGTATTGATCCACGCAGCCTGATCCTCACCCTCTTCGCGCTCGAGCGAGCAGACCGCGTAGACGAGCGAGCCTCCGGGCTTGAGCCATGGGATCGCCCTGGCAATAAGGCCGCGCTGGATTTCCGCCATCTCGGCGATGTCCTGCGCGCGAATGCGATGGAGCACGTCGGGGTGGCGGCGGCAGGTGCCGGTGGCGGTGCACGGCGCATCGAGCAGGATGGCATCAAAAGCGTGGCGCGGCTCCCACGACAGCGCATCGGCGCGCACGGGTGATGCTTTGAGTCCCGTGCGCTTCAGATTGACCTTCAGTACGTCCAGCCGCCGCTTGGAATTATCGAGCGCGGTGACCTGCCACCCCGCTGCCGCAAGCGCCATGGTCTTGCCGCCGGGCGCAGCGCACAGATCGAGCACGTGCCCTGTCCCCTTACCCAAAAGCGAGGTCGGGATCATCGCGGCGAGGTCCTGCACCCACCAAGCGCCGTCCTCATAGCCGGGCAGGCTTTCTATCGCGCTCCCTCGGGGCACGCGCACATGGCCGGGCGCGAGGCTCACCCCGCCCAGTTTAGCCTGCCACAGAGCGGTTTGGGCGACGTCCTTGATATGGAGGTCAACTTCGGGCGGCTGCGCGAGACCCGCGGCAATGGCAGCGGCCCTGCGCGCACCCCAGCGCCGGGTCACATCGTCGGGCAGGGTCGGCGCATCGGGCAAAGCCACTTCGCGCTTCATCAGCGTTGAAAACACACCATGGGCCAGCCGGCGCGGCCCTCCGGCAAGCAGCGGCAGGCCGGTAGCAATCACCGCGTGGGGGGGCGTCTCCAACCTCAATGCCTGCGCCAGCATCAGCCGCAAGACGCTGCGCGGCTTGGCATCGTCAGGCAGGCGCTGCTGGGTGGCGCTGTCAATCAGAGCGTCGAGATCGGTCAGCCAGCGCAAGGCCTCGCCCGCAATCGCGCGCGCCAATGCCTGGTCCGCCCGATCGCGCACATCGCGCAGGGCGCCCGGCGCGGCCTGTTCCAGCGTCTCCCCCCGGCGCAGCACCGCGTCGAGCATTTTGAGCGCAGCGCGGCGCGCATAGATACCGGTTGGATTGGCCATGTGAGGCCCCGGCCCTAGCCGCGCTTGAAACCAAGCGCCAGCGCGCGCGTTGTAGTTTGTATGACCAAGAAAAAATCCGAAGCAGCAAAGAATTTCAAGAAACCGGCGCACTGGACAAACGATCCGGCGCCTGAGCCCAAGGCAGTCGACCCGCTCAAGGACGAACCGCGCGAGATCTCACCCACCCGCTATGGCGACTGGGAAAAAGACGGCATCGCCTGGGATTTCTAGGATGAAAGGCGCGACGCTTAGAGCTCGCGCCAAACGGTCGAGAAGAGACCGCAAGGGCGCCCGCCCGCCCGCAATTGCCCCGCAGCGAAGCGGCCAGAATAGCGCCGGCGATGGGTCCGCGCATACAGGCAAAAAAATCTAAAGAGTTTTGAACGTTATCTTCAGCCCGTCCTTGGGCTGCGGAATCGGCCAGGCCTGCCAGTCGGGATTGTACCCGGTGCCGCCTTCGGTCGGCTCGATCCGGTAGCGTTGCAGCAGCTGCGCCATCAGCACCTTGATCTGCATATAGGCAAAGTGCAGCCCCAGGCACATATGCGCCCCCCCGCCAAACGGCACCCAGGCATATTTGTGCCGCGCTTTCACTTGTTCCGGCGTGAAGCGCATCGGATCAAAAGCGTCAGGGTTGTCCCAATACTCGTCTGAATGGTGGACCCAGTGGACGTTGATCCCCACCATCTGACCGGCAGGAATGCGGTAGCCGCCAAACTCAAACTCGCGCAGAGCGCGGCGGGGCATGGAGGGCACGGGCGGCACGAGGCGCAGCACTTCCTTGAACACCATTTCAGTAAGCCCAAGCTTGCCCAGATCATCGTAATCGAGCGGCCGCGCAGTGCCGTCCGCAGCCGGGCCACCAGTGACCGCGAAAACCTCTTCGCGCACCTTTTCCTGCCAATCGGGCTGGGTTGCCAGGTGATAGATTAACGAGGTCGCGGACGACGTGATCGTATCGTGCGCGGCCATCATCAGAAAGCTCATGTGATCGACCACCTGATCGACCGGCAGCAGCGATCCGTCCTCGCGAGTGGCTGTGGCGAACTGGCTGAACATGTCCTGCCCGCCACCTTCGGCGCGGCGGCGCAGCGTCTCACGGGTCAGGAAATCGACCATGTAGGCGCGGCCATCGACCCCCTTCTTCATCTTGGTAAAGGGCAGCGGCTTGCGGATCGGCGCGACGCTTGCCTGCACCATGTCGACAAAGGCAGTGTTGATCGTGTCGGCCTCAGGCCCCCAGGGAATGCCCAGAAAGCTGTCCGCGGCCAGGTCCAGCGTCAATTGCTTGATCGCCGGCTGAAAGAGCATCGCACCCTCCCACTTCGCGGTTTCGTTGGCAATGCCGCTGTTCAGCGCGCCCATGTAATGGCGCATCGGCGCAGGCTTGAACGCGATCGACAATGCGCGGCGATCAATCCGGTGATGATCAAAATCCAGCAGCATCAACCCGCGCGGGAACAGCTGATCAAGCACCGGGCCCCAGCCTTGCTCGCTGGAAAAAATCTTGTCCTTGTTGAACAGCACAAGCTCGTTTGCGTCTGCACCGATTAGCGTGACGGTGTAGCCGCCAAAGGCGCGATTCTTGTACACCTTGCCATAGGTCTCAATCATGCGGTCTGCGAAAGCGTGCGGATCGGCGAGCATGGTCAAGGTGTTGCCAACCAAAGGCCAGCCCGATTCACCGGGAATATGGGCGAGCGAATCTTCGTCGGGGATGCCCTTGCTCCAATGCTTGAACGGATTCTGTTTCAGCGGTGGTTCGGCGAGGGTTGCCATGGTCAGTCTGCTCTCCTCCAAAGCCAGGCGACGGCTTCAGATATGTCCAAAGTCGCGGATCGCCTGATTAACTGACATTGGTGTAAATAAAGTTCGCCGTCAAATCCAGCCGGAAAGCTCGCGCCGGATCATCGTTTCCAGCATGGCAACGCCGCTCTGGCTGACATTGAGGCAGCTGAGCACGGCGTAATCCTCGCCGCCCGCTTCGATGAATTCATCGCGCCCTTCGAGAGCGAGCTCCTCAAGCGTTTCGACACAGTCGGCGGAAAAGCCGGGGGCCGCGACAACCAGGCGCTTGGTCCCCTTTTCCCCTTCGGCAACCAGAGTGTCGTCGGTCGCTGGCTCCAGCCATTTGGCCGGACCAAAGCGCGACTGGAACGTGGTCTCAAACCGCACGCCCTCAAATTCCGGGCGATGCTCCAACCGCTCACGCAGCAGACGCGCGCTTTTGTGGCAGTGGCAGTGGTAAGGATCGCCGCGTTCCAGCGTGCGCAGCGGCATGCCGTGAAACGAATGCAGCATCACTTCCGGCTTGAAATCGAGACTCGTAATCTGGCGCGCCAGATCGTCTGCCAAAGCATCGAGATAGGCCGGATCGTCGTGATAGGGCGGCAGGAAACGCAAGGCCGGCTGCCAGCGCATATCGCCCAGCACACGGGCGACCTCGTCAAACACGGTCGCCGTCGTAGCAGCGCTGTATTGCGGATAAAGCGGCGCGACCAGAATGCGATCGCAGCCCTTGGCGGTAAGCTCGTTCAGGCGCTGCTCGATTGATGGCGAGCCATAGCGCATCGCGTAATCGACGACGATATCTTCGCCGAGTTCCTCCGCAATTGCCTCCGCCTGGCTGGCGGTGATGTCCGCCAACGGAGAGCCTCGATCCGTCCATATCTTGGAATAGGCCTTGCTGCTCTTTTGCGGGCGCGTGTTGAGGATGACCCCGCGCAGGATCGGTTGCCAAGCAATCGCCGGGAGCTCAATGACGCGCCGGTCGGATAGAAATTGCTTGAGATAGCGCTTCACGGATGCGGGATCGGGGCCGTCGGGCGTGCCAAGATTGATCAGGAGCACGCCAACACCCCCGCTTTTTACGGGCGGGTGATCGTTGGGCAGATGTTGCGCTTGCCAAGTCATTGCGGTCTTAACGCGCAAAACGGCGGGTGTTTCCGCAGGTGCGCAACCCAACGTGTAATAATTGGTATAACGCAGGACAGATTGGACAAAAGACGAGGGGTCCCGGTCATAACCCGTCGGAAAGTAGGGGCAGACGGCGCAGGCGCAATCTTGTCGCGGAAAAGAGCGCATTGGCAATAGCGGGAGGCGCCACCGCTACGCCCAGTTCGCCCGGATCGGCAGGCGGAGCCTGGCTGGGAATAAGCGCGATTTCTATCTCGGGGCAATCGGCAAGGGTGGGCACTCCGATGGCGTCATAGGCAAAGCTTGCCGGAAGACCTGCGCGCCAGCGCGGTGCCGCACCCAGCGCTATTCCAAGACCGAAAATCAATCCCCCTTCGATCTGTTGACGGGCAATATCGCGATTGATGATCCGACCAATATCAACCGCAACAGAGAGCTTTACGACCCGCAAACCGCCTTCGCCCGTACGCGCCGTGGCGACGCAGGCGATCCGCCCCCCGGTTTGCGCATCACCGATCCGATGGCACGCAAGCCCCTGGCCGCTGCGGTCAACGCCGCCATTCCATTCGGCAAGCTGAGCCGCACGCTGCAGACAGGCGGCCATGCGGATGTCTTCACCCAGCATTGCGGTACGGTAGGACAGCGGCTCGCGCTGGTTGGCGAAAGCAATTTCGTCAAGAAAGCTCTCCATCGCAAAGGCGGTGTAGCTGTGGGCATTGCCGCGCACCCGGCCGGTTGGCAGGCCAATTTCGCTGGGCACGTGGTCAACAACCACGCTCGGGATCTTGTAAGGCGGCACGGCCCCTTCGCAGACCAGCGCATCCTTGCGATCGGCCGTATCTCGCACCGCGGCCCAGCTGGTGCGATCGCGAAACAGCCGTTCGCCAAATTCGAGCGCGCTGGAAGGGCACGCGATCCGCACTTTCAGCGCATCAATCACGCCCTTAAGGCCGCCCTGGGGTGGGCCGAACTGCGCTCCGATCAGCGTGTAGGCAGGGGGACGCGGACGGGCGCGTATAAGCTCCTCGCGCCGTGACCAGGTGAGTTGCACCGGAGCGCCCACTTCGCGCGCAATCAGCGCGATTTCAATCGCGTGGTCGTGCTCCAGCCGTGCGTCGAAACTGCCGCCTGCGGGCATGGGATAAAGGGCCACGTTTTCCACCGCGATATCGAGCGCCTTGGCCGCTGCCCGGCGGGCCTGCTCGGGCGCTTGCGCGGCCATCCACAGCTCCAGCCGACTGCCATCGAAGCGCGCTGTTGCGCACGCAGTTTCAAGCGGCGCTGCGAGCGCGGGCTCCACCTCATACCGCCGCGCAAAGTCCACCCGCTCCATCCCCGCGCCGCCCAACCCGGTCTCGGCGACGCGGTATGATGTGCCGCCTTCAAGCAAGGTATCAAGGCGGGCGGATATCTCGGCGCTGTCAACGGGATAGGACACTTTGAATTGCGGCTTCATCGACTGCAGCGCTTCGTGCGCTGCCCACCAGGTTGTCGCTGCAACGGCCAGCCATCTCTTCGCTTTGACGATGCCTTTGATCCCGCGCACGCCCTTCGCGCCGTCGACGTCAAAGCCTGTCAGTTCTGCTGCATCGCTTGGCCCGTGGCGGATCGCAGCAAACACCATGCCCGGCAAGCGGATGTCGGCTGCGAACTGATGGCTGCCATCGACCTTGGACGGCAGATCAATGCGCGGGAAAGGCGAGGCCTGAGTGGTATTTTGCAGAGCAGCGCTCTTGAAAATCTCTTCCGCGGGAGGATCGGGGCGCAGCGGCGCTGGATCGAGCGCTGCGCGATCGGCCGCCCCTTGTGCAAGCTCGCCAAAGCTGGCGCGTTGATCGCGCAGGGTGACAAAGCCGCCCGCCACCTCGCACGCCTCCCAATTGCTGCCCCACCGGTCCGCCGCTTCCATTGCGAGCATGGCGCGCGCAGCTGCGGCTGCGTTGCGGCACGGCGCCTCATACGCGGCAAGCGACGTGCCATCGGCGGTGGCACAGAAGCGGTGCGTTGTGGCCAGACGCTCGGCAAGGCCTTCGTCAATGTCATCGGAAAAACCCGCGATCATCGGATCCCACATATGCGCCCAGCGCCGCGCGAGCACCGTATTGCCATAAGCGCCCGAGATCGGCGCAGGCTCAACCGCAATCTGTCGCCAGTCAGCGCCCAGTTCCTGCGCGATGATCTGTGGCAGGAGGGTGGTGATACCCTGACCCATCTCAAGCTGCGGCACCGCAACAGTGACCACGCCGTTGCGGCCGATCTTCAGCCAGGCGTCAAAGATGTGTTCGCCCGGCGCTGCACTTAGGGGAGAGGGAAAACGGCGCGGCAAAAACGACCATGCGACCAGCAGCCCGCCGCCGATAGCTGCCCCCGCCGCAAGGCCCCGGCGCGAGACGCGCATCGCCTACACCGTCCCTGTGTCGAGCCAGCGCGCCAGCCGTTCGGCAATGGCGCGGAAGGGTTCGCCAACCGGGCCATCCTGCGCGGCCGGAGGTTCACCCCTGTCGCCCGCCAGCCGGGTCTCGATGGTCAGCGGAACGCGGCCCAGGAACGGAAATTCCAAAGCTTGCGCAAACCGTTCAACCCCGCCCTGCCCGAACGGATCGCTGATATGCCCGCATTTGGGGCATTCATAGCCCGCCATGTTTTCAACCAGGCCAATGATCGCAACCTCGCCCTGCTCAAACAATTGACCGGCGCGCGCGGCATCAAGCAAAGCCAGGTCTTGCGGGGTCGAGACCAGGATTGCGCCATCGGGTTTGCTGTCGGCCATCATGGAGAGCTGTACATCGCCTGTGCCCGGCGGCAGATCGATCAGGAGCAGATCGGTATCATCCCACTCGGCATCCACCAATTGTCCCAGCGCCTTGCCTGCCATCGGTCCGCGCCAGGCGAGCGCCTTGCCCGGCGCGACTACATGCCCCATCGAAAGCACCTTTACCCCGTGCGGACTGTCCAGCGCCACCAGTTTATCGCCTTGCGTGAGCGGACGCTGGTTTTCTGTGGCGAGCAGTTTGGGCTGCGAAGGGCCGTATATATCCCCGTCGATCACGCCTACCTTGCGCCCCATACGCGCCAGGGCCACGGCGATATTGGTGGTTAGCGTCGATTTGCCCACGCCTCCCTTGCCTGACCCCACCGCGATGATGCGGCGACGGCGGCGTTCGGCGGTAAGGGCGATGTGAACTTCGGCCACACCTTCTATCCGGGTCACTGCCAGCTTCATCGCCGCTTCCAGTTCCACCCGCGCACCAGCGCCTAAATCGCCTGCTTCCGCGACAAGAATCGCGCGGCCATCCTTCAATCGCGCCGATCGCAGGCGATGCGCCATGTCGGATGCAAGCGCACCCCGTATAAGCGCCTCTGCCTCGGTCGGTGATAGCGGCGCGCCGGAGGTCGGGTCACCAGCAGGATCGGGAGGTGGCGGATCGTTGTCGCTCATAGCGCGCGATCCCTAACACCAAATCCCCGGTCACTCGCCAGCAAAATTCAAACGATCCCCCCTGTTTTTCCCATATTTGCGTTCCTATAAGGGTAGCATGACATTCTTCAACGGACTTACGACGCGGCTCGGCAACACTTTTGGCGGCCTTGGTTTTGGCGGTCTTGCCATGGCTGGAAAGAAAAACCCTTGGGGGGGCGGTGGCGACGCCAGCGGCGATGACGCTCCCAAAGGGGACAAGCCTGACAAAGATGATGGCCCTCGCAACCCCTGGCTTCCGGGCGGTGGTTCAGGGGGCGGCTCGAACGGCGGGAATGGCAATCGCCGCCCGTCGAACATCGAAGACCTGTTCAAAAGTCGCGGTCCCGAGGGCCCGCGCCGTGGGGGCCCGGGCGGCCCCAATCTGCGTTTGCCCGAACTTCCCGGTGGCCGCAGCTGGGTTCCGGTTCTGATCGTCGCCGTTCTGGTATTGTGGGAACTCGCGACGGGCATCCACGTGGTCGAGCCGCGCGAAAACGGGGTCGTGAAAACGCTGGGCAGCTACACCGAAACACTGGAGCCGGGCTTTCACATCAGAGCGCCATATCCGATCCAGACAGTAGAGATCGAGGACGTTGAAGGCGTGCGCGCTGTCAACATACCCAGTGGCACGAACGAAAAGCTGATACTGACGGGCGATCAGAACCTCGTCGATCTCAGCTATATCGTGCGCTGGCGGATCAAGAGCCTGCAGGATTTCAAGTTTGAGCTTGCCGAACCCGAAGAGACGGTCAACGAAGTGGCAGAGGCCGCTATGCGTGCCTCTGTCGCGGAGAAGACGCTGGACGAAACCTTCAGCGGTCAGGGCCGCGCGGAAATCCAGCAATCAGTGCGTGAGCGCATGCAAGAGGCGCTCGACAGTTACCGCGCAGGGATCCAGGTCGTGGGTGTCGAAATCGCCAAGGCTGACCCGCCCGGCGCAGTGGTGGAGGCGTTTCGCGATGTCTCGGTGGCCGAACAAAACGCAGACCGCGCGCGCAACCAGGCACAAGGCTATGCCCAGCAGACGATCGCTCAGGCCGAAGGTGAAGCCGAAGCATTCGACAAGGTCTACGAGCAATATCGCCTTGCTCCCGGCGTGACGCGCCAGCGACTTTATTATGAAACGATGGAGCGCGTTCTGTCACAGACCGACAAAACCGTGGTCGAAGCCGGCGGCGTGACCACTTACCTGCCGCTGCCCGAAGTGCGGCGGCGCTCCACCCCCCCCCCCACCGGCCCCCGCCCCGGCCCAAAACCCCAACGCGACGGGAGGACAGTGATCATGGACAATATCTGGACCAAATATCGCTATGCGCTGATCGCACTCGGCCTCGTAGTCGTCGGCTTTTTCATGAGCGCGTTTGTCGTCAGCGAAGAAGAGCAGGTCGTGATCGTTCAGACCGGTGAGCCGGTCGGCGTAATCAACACAAACAGGGTCGAAGCAACACACCCCGCAGGCCTGTATTTCCGGATCCCGATTATCCAGTCGGTGCGCCGGATCGAAAAGCGCCTTCTCGATCTGGAAATGACCGATGAGGAAGTGCTCTCCAACGATCAGCAGCGCCTTTTGGTGAATGCCTATGCCAGGTTCCAGATCGTCGATCCCAAGCGCATGATCGAACGCGCCGGAACGACCGATGGCGTACGGATCGCGCTTGAACCGATCCTCAACTCGGCACTTCGGCAGGAACTGGGCCGCCGCACCTTTGCCAATATGCTGACAGCAGAACGTGGTACAGCGCTTGCCAATGTCCGCACCAACCTCGACCGCGAGGCCCGGCAATATGGCGCTGAAGTAATCGACGTGCAGATCAAGCGCACTGACCTTCCCGCCGGCGCGCCGCTGCAATCAGCCTTTCAACGCATGGAATCAGACCGTGAGCGAGAGGCTCGCACCATCCGCGCACAAGGCACTCGCGATGCCCGCATCATCCGGGCCGAGGCCGATGCACAGGCCGCGCGGATTTACGCTGAAAGCTTCGGCAAGGATGCCGGCTTCTACGATTTCTACCGCGCGATGGAGAGCTACGACAAAAGCTTCCTGCGCGGCGAAGGGCGAGGCGACAGTTCGATCATTTTGTCAACAGACAACGAGTACTTCCGCCAATTCCAAGGCGAGCCCTGATCCCCGCTGCCAACGCTTTGGCCGACGGGCCTGACCGACGAACCGCCAACACGGTCCGTCGAGGGTTGGCAGCGAGGTACGGTGTTCAAACAGCGTTCACTGCAACTTGGCGAAGTGTGGAAGCGTAACTGACCATGAACGGCGTCGATGAATATCGCGCCCTGCTCGCCCACCGGGAGAGCGCAGACGAGAAGGACTGAGAGGACGTGACCAACGTGCGGTATGTGTATGGATTGACAAGCGCGCTGCTGGTGGGCGGTGCTGCCGTTTCGCTTATGACCAGCCAGCCGGTCGGCGCTCAGGTGGCGCAAAACGAAACCGAGGCGATGAAGCAGATCGTGCCGCGCGCGGGCGCACCGGCCAGCTTTGCCGATCTTACCGAGCAATTGCAGCCCGCCGTCGTCAATATCGCCACGCGCCAGAGCGTCCAGGTCAACGCCAACCCGTTTGCCGGGACACCGTTCGAAGGCTTGTTCAATCGGCGCCGCGGGCGTCCATCGCAGCCGCAAACGCGCGAAGCCCAATCGCTGGGCTCAGGCTTCATCATCTCCGCTGATGGATTTGTGGTCACCAACAATCACGTTGTGGCACCCAATGAACGCGCGACGTTGGAAGAAATCACCATCACCATGCCTGACGGCACGGAATACGAAGCCGAACTGGTCGGCGCAGACCCGGCCTCGGACCTTGCGGTTTTGAAGATCAACTCGGACGCCGTCTTTCCGTTTGTGAAATTCGGCGATTCGAGCGCCGCGCGTCCCGGTGACTGGGTCGTCGCGATCGGCAACCCCTTCGGTCTCAAGGGAACCGTCACCAGCGGCATCATCTCGGCCGTCTATCGCAACACCGGACAGGGCGGCGCCTATGACCGCTTCATCCAGACCGACGCCAGTATCAACCGCGGTAATTCGGGCGGCCCGCTGTTCGACATGCGCGGCAATGTGATCGGCATCAACAACGCGATCTTCTCGCCCTCGGGCGGCAGCGTCGGCATCGGCTTCGCCATCCCCGCTGAAATCGCCGCTCCGATCGTCGATCAGCTTAAGCAGGGCGAGGAAATCGAGCGTGGTTTCCTTGGCGTCAGCCTGGGGCCGGTGACCGATGACATGGCAGATTCGCTTGGCCTGCCCGCCAATCGCGGAGAAATCGTGCAATCGGTCCAGGATGATAGCGCGGCGCAGAAAGCCGGGCTGCAGGCCGGCGACATCATCACCGGCATTAACGGCCAGGACGTCACCTCAGAACAGACGGTCATCTTCCTTATCGCCAACATTCAGCCGGGCGAAACCGTGCCGGTAGAAGTGCTGCGCAACGGCCAGACGCTGACGGTGAACGCGACCCTGGGCAAGCGCCCCAGCGAGGCGGAACTGCGCGAACAGGCGCAGACCTTCGATCCCGATTCCGATGAGCCGATGGATCCGGATGAGATGGACGATGTGATCGCCGAGAAGCTGGGGCTTCAAGTGATCGCGCTGACGCCGCAAATCGCGCGCAGCCTGGGCGCGGATAGCGACACGGTCGGCCTGGTGGTCGGCGCGGTGGACCCCAATTCGGATGCAGGCCGCAAGGGTCTGCGCCGGGGCGACATCATTCTTTCCGCCAATTACAAAGAAGTTGGCACCATTGACGCTCTGCGCGCCCAGATCGAAGCGGCCGAGGCCGAGGGTCGCGAGGCGTTGTTCCTTCGAGTGCAACGCCGCAACACTCCGCCGCGCTTCATCGCGGTACGGCTGCGCTAAGCCCATAAGAGCCAAGAAAAACGGGCGCGGTCGCTTGTGTGGTGACCGCGCCCTTTCTTTTGGCAGGCTTCAGAACCGAAACTGCTCTTCGATCCGCCCTGGGTCTTCGGATAGGTCCACAGGCGACTCTTCATCCGGGGGACGCTCCTGGCCGGTCGCCTGCTCCAGAAAATCCTCGCTCGCCGCGGGTGGCGGATCGCCGGGGGGAAGCGGGTTGGGGTCCGCCGGATTTTCACCTTCCGGCCCAAACGGGTCTTCGGGATTGCGCAGCCCCGGCTCGATCAGATTGCCCTGCTCATCGATGTAGTAATACTCGTCCGGATCACCGTAGAGGTATTCATCATCGGGTTCCAATTGCCAATCGGGCAGGTTGAGCTCGGTGTCGAAGGGGACATCCGCCCGGTCTTTCACCGCAACGCGCATATAGGCAGCAAATGCGCGGGCAGGCGCGCGCCCGCCTTGCAGACCAGGGACCCGCTTTGCATCGTCCCGGCCCATCCACACACCAGTCGTGATGCCAGAGGAAAAGCCGACAAAATATCCATCCTTGTTGGAACTCGTGGTCCCCGTCTTGCCAGCTACGTGCCGCCCTTCGATCCGCGCTGCGCGGCCGGTTCCGCTCTGGACGGCGGTTTGCAGCAGGTCGGTGATGCCAGCCGCCACATATTCCGGGATCAGGGTGCGCTCGGGCAGCTTCTTCCTTTCATAAAGCGTCTCGCCGGTGGAGGTGATCACTTTCGTGATGCCATAGGGTTCGACATTGCGCCCCTTGGCCGCAATGCTGCAAAAGGCACGGGTCATCTCGATCAGCCGCACTTCTGAAGAGCCCAGAACCATCGAAGGGAAGGTCGACACGCGCGAAGTAATGCCAAACCGGCGCGCCATGGACGCAACGGTGCCAAAACCCACCTCATTGCCAAGTTGCGCAGCGACCGTGTTGATCGAAAATGCAAACGCGGTGCGCAGATTGGTTTCACCGATATTGCGGCCATTTGCGTTGCTGGGGCTCCACCCGTCAAACCGCACCGGCACATCCTTGACCATGCTTTCCGGATTGTAGCCCGCTTCGAGTGCGGCGAGATAGACAAACAGCTTAAATGATGAGCCGGGCTGGCGCAGCGCATTGGTAGCGCGATTGAAATTGGTCTCGACATAGTCGGTCCCGCCCACCAGGGCGAGGATCGCTCCATCGCTGTCGAGGCTCACCAGCGCGCCCTGCGTCCCGTCGGGCACATTGCTTTTCACCGCGGTCGTCGCGGCCCGCTGCATGCCGACATCAAGTGTGGTCCAAACCTCGATGGGCGCGCTGGTTTGAGGCAGGAGCAAGTCCAGCTGCGGGAGCGCCCAATCGGTGAAGTAGCGCACCGAATTCTGGCCAGCCTGCTGTTTGAGGTTCACCGCGTCGACATCAACATTGGCTTCGCTTGCGGAGATGTAGTCCTGCTCGCGCATCAGCCGGAGCACGACCTGGGCGCGGTCCACAGCGGCTTGAACGTCGGCTGTGGGGGAATAACGACTGGGCGCCTTCACCAATCCGGCGATGATTGCGGCTTCGGCGACACTCAATTGTGTCGCCGGGTGGCTGAAGAACTTTCGACTGGCGCTGTCGATCCCGTAAGCGCCGCCGCCGAAATAGACCTTGTTCAGGTACAATTCGAGGATCTGCTCTTTCGAAAACTTCCATTCCAAAGCCATCGCCACTACCGCTTCGCGCGCCTTGCGATCAAACGTGCGGTTGCTGTTGAGGAAGACATTGCGCGCCAATTGCTGCGTGATGGTCGACGTTCCGCCGACCCGGGCGCGCGCTCCTGTCATCCCTTCGATTAGCGCTCCGGTAAGCCGTATGGGATCGACGCCGAAATGCGAAAAAAACCGCTTGTCCTCGACGGCCACCATCGCATTTTTCATGTTGGCGGGAATGTCATCATAGGCGAGCCATTCGCCAAAACTCGGCCCCAATTCGACGATTTCGGATCCATCGCGCGCGCGCACCAGAATGGTTTGGGCGTTCTGGGCGGATTTGAGCTGCGAATAACTCGGAATCTCACGCGCGGCAAAGCCAACCGCAAACGTCAGGAACAAGGCGCCGAGCAAACCGAGCGCAACACCGGCAAGAGCCAAGCGTGCGGCCCATTTCCACAGGAACGATGGGCCCGCATCATCGCGTTGCTTCGAAGATTTTTTTGGGGCCTGCTCACGAGCGCGTTCCGTTGCCGCGCGGCGGCCTCCACGCTTGCCCTTATTGGTCAGCTTCCGTCCGCGTCTGGCCATTAAGCGCTCACCGCCCACTCACCCATGGATTGCCCCTGTTCATGGTTATCTCTTTGCATAGGCAAACAGTAACCGCGAGTGAACATGAGCTTCAGACATGCCCACGGTTAGGTGCAAGGCACCTTGGCGTGGCGTTCAGGCCTCGTCCTCGGGTGCGAACTCGAGCGCGGCGGAATTGATGCAATAGCGAAGGCCGCCTTCTTCGGGCGGACCATCGGGGAAGACATGGCCCAGATGGCTGCCGCAATTGCCGCACAACACCTCGGTGCGGATCATCCCGTGCGAGATGTCGCGGCGCTCTTCGACTGTGCCACCTTCCGCAGGCCTGGTGAAAGCGGGCCAGCCGCAGCCCGAATTGTACTTCGCTGCGCTGATGAAGAGCCGCGTGCCGCATGCTGCGCACATATATTCGCCGCTTTCGTAGAACTTGTCATATTTCCCGGTGAACGCCCGCTCGGTGCCCGCCTCGCGCAGGATGTGGAACTGTTCGGCCGTCAAACGTTTGCGCCATTCGGCTTCGGTAACGGTCTTGGGGTCGCTCAATGGATCGCCTGTCATCGGGGTATCAGTCATCTTAGGGCCTTTCCTCTCTCGCGCCTGTAAATAGGTGCCTTACCCCATGATTTCACCCATCAACCTCGCTGTAATGCGCAGGCGGGCGAATCCCGTCCATTCGCTCGGTCAAAAGCGGTTGGAAACTGGGGCGGCTTTTGAACACCGCGTACCAGCCGCGCGTCTGTTCGTGATCCGTCCAGTCGATCCCGCCAAGGTAATCGGCGACCGAAATCTGCGCAGCGGCCGCAAGGTCGGCAAGGCTCATGCTCGTCCCTGCAAGCCAGGGGCGATTGTCGATCAGCCAATCCATGTAGTCCAGATGGCCGTGAGCCATGCGCATGGCCTCGGACAGGACGACGCTGTCGGGCGGCTGTTTGAGGATCAGGCGCTTCTTCATGCGCTCGTTCAAAAGCGGCTCGGTCACATCGTGAAAGAAATTCTCATCGAACAGGGCAGTCAACCGGCGGATTTCGGCGCGCGCTGCCGCGGTGCCGCTGATCATGGGCACGCGATCCACGGTCTCCTCGAGATACTCGCCAATTGCTCGGCTATCAGCGAGGATTATGTCGCGCTCTTCATCCATCAGCACGGGCGTGCGGCCCGCGGGATTGAGCCGGTAAAGACGGTCCGAGGCGTTCCACGGGTCTTCGCGCATCGGCTGGTACGCGATGTTCTTCTCGCCCATCAGCAGGCGGATCTTGCGGCTGAACGGGCACAGGGGAAATTGGTAAAGAGACCACATAACTTAGCGGACGCTAGACTGAGAACCCTCCCTTTGCCAGCCGGGCAGGCGCGCTTTCAACCGCTCGCGCTAAAGTCCGGCGGCCTCGAGCATCAACAGGCAGGCAGGCATGACGGCATCGACTTCGTCGGCCTCAATCAGGCGCTGCGCTTCGCGGCGCACCTCTCGCTCTATTGCCGCGCGGTCAAGGCCGCGCGTGTCCATGATCCCGGCCAAAGACTGGACGAAGAATTCGCGCCCGCGCTCGCTCACATCGGGCCAGTTGCTCGGTTCCTCCCCGTCCGTCTGGCGCGCTCCGACAAGGGCGAGGGCCGCTGAACACCGAAGCGCTGCTTTTTCTTGAAACGAGAGTGGCTCTGGCGCTCTGGCCTCCTGCTTTTCGGGTGGCGTTTCGGGGGGTGCGGCCTGCGTTGTGGCAACCTGCACAAGCAGCGGCAAAAAGAGGGTTTCGATCATCGCTCAGGCGCTATACCACCCTCGCTGAACACCCGGCTACGAGAGCCGGGTGCTAAAGAGAGGAGATTTCCCCCAATGTTCAACCACATCATGATCGGCTCAAACGATATCGAGAAATCGAAAGCTTTCTACACCGCCGTTCTGGGTGTCCTTGGCGCAGGCGATCCTATCGTCAACGTCGCGGATTCCGGCCATACCCGCATTTTCTTCATCCATGATGGCAGCACCTTTTCAATCAGCGAGCCGATCAACGGCGAAGAATGCCTCCCTTCCAATGGAGCAACAATTGGCTTCAAGTGCAATTCGCTGGAACAGGTGACCGAACTGCACGATGTCGCGGTTGCCAATGGCGGCACCAGCATCGAAGACCCGCCCGGCCCGCGCGCCAACAGCATGGGCACGATGAACCTTTGCTACTTTCGCGATCCGGACGGCCACAAGATTTGCGGCATTCAGATGGGCGCCTAAGCGGCCTTAACGGCTGATTTGAAACAGTGCGAAATCGGCGCGCCAATTTGCCCCCGGCGTGCCGATTTCATGGCCACCGGCAAAGAACCAGCGGCGCTCTAGTCGGGCGCCCTTTTCTTTGACGAGGCTGCGGAAGTCCTCGACCGTCACATGGTGGATGTTCCGCGTCTCGTACCAGCTGGTCGGTAGAGCCTGCGTCACCGGCATGCGCCCTCCGAACAGCAGCGCGGTGCGGGTACGCCAATGGGCGAAATTGGGAAAGCTGACAAAAGCGCTCGCACTGATGCGCAGCAATTCTTCAAGCGTCCTGTCTGGCCGCGCGCTGGTCTGCAGCGTCTGGCCCAGCACGGTGTAATCAAAGGCGTTGTCCGGATAATCGGCGAGATCGCGGTTGGCATCGCCCTGTACCACCGAGAGCCCGCGCGCGACGCACTTTTCCACCATCTCCGGATCGATTTCGATCCCGCGCGCGTCAATCCCGCTTTGATCGCGCAGGGCCGCCATCAGGGCACCGTCGCCGCAGCCGACGTCTAGAACCGTCCTGCCAGCCGCGCCGCGCAATTGCTCCGCGATCACGGCAAGGTCAAAGCGCAGGTCAACCATTCAAGAACCCCGCAATTACCCGGTCGAGCTGTTCATGCGGGAGAAGAAAACTGTCATGGCCTGCACTTGCGCTCAATTCGACAAAGCTGACCTTCGCGCTGGTGGCGTTGAGGGCGTGGACGACATGGCGGCTTTCGCTGGTGGGGTAGAGCCAATCGGTGTCGAAGCTGACGAGGCAGAACCGCGCAGTGCTCTTGGCAAAGGCGTCCGCCAGGCGCCCGCCATGCTCTTCGGCCAGGTCGAAATAATCCATGGCGCGAGTGATGTAGAGATAGCTGTTGGCATCAAACCGCTGCGTAAAGCCGCTGCCCTGATAGCGCAGATAGCTCTCGACCTGGAAATCAGCGTCAAAGCCAAAGCTCTTGGCGTCCCGGTCCTGCAAACGGCGACCGAATTTCTCGGTCAGGCCAGCTTCGGAGAGATAGGTGATGTGCGCCGCCATACGCGCAACCGCGAGGCCTGCTTTGGGCCCATTGCCCTGACCGTTCGCCGCCTGGGCGTAGTAATCGCCTTTGGCCCAGGCCGGGTCCGCCATGATCGCTTGCCGACCGACTTCGTGAAAAGCGATGTTTTGCGCTGAATGCCTCGCGGTTGAGGCGATGACGAGCACCCGGCCCGCGCGCTCGGGCCAGTTGGCAGCCAGGCTCAAGGCCTGCATCCCGCCCATCGAACCGCCGACAACGCCGTGCAATTGCGCAATCCCCATTCCATCGAGCAGCGCCACAATCGCGCGAACCATGTCGCGAATGGTGATCACCGGAAAGCGCATTGCATAGGGCTTGCCATCGGGTGCGGTGCTCTTGGGGCCGGTTGATCCCAGGCACGATCCGATCACATTGGCGCAGATGACGAAGAAGTGATCGGTATCAATCGGTTTGCCGGGTCCCACCATACGTTCCCACCAGCCGGGCTTTCCTGTTATGGGGTGCTCGCTGGCGACATACTGGTCCCCCGTCAGCGCATGGCAGATCAGGATCGCGTTCGACTTCTCCTGATTAAGCGTCCCATAGGTCTCATACGCGATCTCTGCATTGCTCAGGCTCTGGCCGCTGTCGAGCGGCAGATCGCGCGGTATCTTGTAGACGGTGGGGACGTAAACGGGGGCCATGCGCCGCCTAAACAGAAAAAACACAGGTTCGACAAGTTCGTCGACACGGCTTGTCGCCTTCGCGTTTTTTCTCCAAGCGAGCGCGCAGGATGACTAAACCGATTGCCAAACCCTGGATCGATCAGATTCACGCCTACACACCGGGCCGATCAAGCGCTGCGGACGGGCGCGCTTTGACAAAGCTGTCGGCCAATGAAAATCCGCTCGGCACCAGCCCTGCGGCGATGGCGGCGCTGACCGCCGCGCGCAAAGAGGCAGCGCTTTATGCCGATCCTGCCTGCACGAAATTGCGCGAAGCCCTTGGTGCACTCCACGGGCTTGAGCCGGACCAGATCGTGTGCGGCACAGGCTCGGGCGAGCTCTTGCACTGCGCGGTGCAGGCCTTTGCGGGGCCGGGGGACGAGACGCTGTTCTCGCGCTACTCCTTTTCGCTCTACCCGCTGATCGCGCACAAGGTGGGGGCGACGCCCATAATGGCGCCCGACAAGGACTACGCCGCCAATGTTGACGCGTTGCTGGCTGCGGTAACGCCCGCGACTAAGGTTGTTTTGCTCGACAATCCCAACAATCCAACTGCGACCTATATCGAGCCTTCCGAGGTCCGGCGCCTGCATGCTGGCCTGCGCTCCGATATCCTGCTGGTGCTGGACGAAGCCTATGCCGAGTACCTGCCGCAAGAGCATCAGGATTTCGGTTTCGAGATGGCGCGCGCGCACGAAAACGTGCTGGTCACGCGGACCTTTTCCAAGGCTTATGGCCTTGCTGCTGAACGGATCGGTTGGGCCTATGGCGCGCCGCATCTAATCGACTATCTCAACCGCCTGCGCGGCGCTTTCAATGTCAGTGCCAGCGGGCAGGCCGCGGCTTTTGCGGCAGTGGGCGACCAGGCCTTCGTTACGCGATCCGCCGCGAGCAATCGAGAGACGCGCGCGCGTTTTGTCAGCCAGATCGAGGCGCTCGGCAATCAGGGTTTGCGCGCGCTGCCAAGCGAGGCGAATTTTGTGCTGGTCGAATTTCGCGGCGGCTTGAGCGCTGAGGACGCGCTTCATGGCCTGGCCAAGGCGGGCTATGCGGTGCGGCACCTGCCGGGCCAAGGACTGCCCAATCATTTGCGCATCACAATCGGCACACGCGAGGACATGGATGCGGTCGCCGCGACGCTGACTGCGCTCACAGGTGGTACGGCATGAGCATAGAACGGGTTGCGATCATCGGGCTGGGACTGCTCGGCGGCTCGATCGGCCTCGCCATCGCTGAACGCGCGCCCGATATCGTCACCACCGGCTATGACCGCGATCCGGCCGTGCGCGAGGCGGCGCGGGCGCGCGGCCTGGTGGATGCGGTATGCGAGGACCCGGCACAAGCGGTGGCGACCGCGGATCTTGTGATTTTTTGCGTACCGGTGGGCGCGATGGAGCAAGCGGCGCGCGATCTTGCCCCGCACCGCCTCGTAGTTCTCCGTGGAGAGCGAGGAGAGATAGTGCAGGCCGCGATGCACATTGGCGTACTCGT
>JBCBKF010000014.1:0-19502 GCA_038522255.1 Pseudomonadota bacterium | reverse complement strand
CCGGAATCAATGATTAATAGGGCCAGCGTGTTCGCGACAGGAATCGGCATATGCTCGAGCGAACGACAATCGAGCAAGAGTGCCGATCCCTTGGTGCTGGCCGCGCAGGCCATCGGATCCATTATCCCGCAAGCTGCACCAAGAAATGCGTTCTCGGCATCTTTGGCAACCATCGCAATTTCTTCGGCAGAAAGCGTAAGGCGGCTCAGCTCCGCCAGCGCTGCGGCGACAGCGACGGTGAAGGACGCGGATGAAGAAAGCCCGGCACCCACTGGCACATCTCCGGCAATCGCCAAACGGGTGGGGAGCACGTGATGCCCACGGCTTTGCAGGAATGCGACCGCACCACGAATGAGATTGCGCCAGCCATCCTCAACCCTCTGGACAGGTGCATAAAGCGGTATTTTCTCGCGCGCCTGCCCGGCATCGATGGCCACCGCTTCAACATATCCCCGCCCGCCGATTTCAGGGCCGGAACCCGCCGCTACCAGCGTTTCGCGGTTGATCGCGCAAGGCAGGACATAGCCATCGTTGTAATCGACATGTTCGCCGATGAGGTTCACGCGCCCGGGCGCGGCAAAAAAGCGGCCCGGATCGGGGCCTTTTGTTCCAAATGCCAGGCGGTAGCCTTGCCGGACACGAGCGATAAGGCGATCGCGGCGGCTCATGCGGATGCCTTTTCACTATCACGAAAATGGAGAATGCCGCGCATCGCGCGGGTGTTGTACCAGCTCAGCCAAGCGACGTTCGCCATGAAAGTTACGCAAGTGAACGCCATACACATCCAAATGACTGCCCCCACCGACGCGTCCTTTTTCCAGTTGTGTCAACGGCTAGCGGGTTGGGCAGCGCTGGACAATTCCTCGGCCAATAATGCTGTGTAGTGATCGCGCAAGGTATCTGAGCCGAACTCGGGCGTTGCATCGGCGTCATAGGCGCCTTTTTCAGGATCGAAAACCAGCATGCTCTCGGTCGCGTAGTAATGGGCGATGCGCGCATATTCCGCCTTTTGAGCAAACCATGGCGAGACTCTGCCTCCCAGGCCAAGCACGCCAGCGGCGATTGTGAACAGGCGCGGGGAGATGGATCGGAATCGCGGCGTGCGACCGGTCAGTTCAAACAAGATCTCGCCCTGTTCCCTGGGCGAGATCGCGGGGCCAGGCCCGCCGATCAAAAGGGTCTGATCGCTTGCAGCCGGATCGGTCATGCAATTACCGATGAAACGCGCCAGATCGGCATCGGAAATCGGCTTGCAACGGGTCAGCTCGCCATCACCAAACAGCAGGAAAGGCTTGCCAGCTGCCACCCTCTTCAGCTGGCCGGAAAGTGATTTGAAGAAGGCCGTGGGCCTGACAATCGTGTGCGGGATCGAAGAGGATTTCAGCGCCGCTTCGAACTCCAGCTTAGCCTTCTGAAAGGCGAGATGCGGGCGTTGCACGCAAATCGCGCTGAGCAGCACGAAGCGCTCAACCGCCTGGCTTTCGCTCGCAATCAGAAGGTGCATGTTCGCATCAAGATCTACAGCCAAAGCGTCCGCTGGAGAGCCTGAACGCGAGGCGAGGCACGATATTACCACGGCAGGCCTGATCTCGGCTAAAGCGAGGCTGACATCCATTTGCTGACAGATATCGACCACCCGCACTTCGGCTTCAGCCAGTTCTGGCAGGTGCGCAGCCTCCTCACGGCGGACCAGAGCGGTGACGGTGTGCCCACGTGCTACGCATTCGCGCACGAGAGCCCGGCCAATCGTACCGCTTGCGCCAGCCACGGTCACTTTGATTTGCTTTGTCATGCCGCGCCGCTACCTGCTCCTCCCGATGGGAAAGGTAAGCGATAACCATCGCTTGGCAAGCGAAGTCGGCGCCGGTCCGGCGCAGTGCGCGTGTTTGGCGGTTGGCAGGAGGTGTCTGCATGTCGTGACAGGCCGACTTTTGATATTATAGGAGCACCATTCCACAAGCCACATGCGCAAACGCATTCAACGCCCGGAGCAAAAGCCGCTTGGCCGACAGCACTGACCTTGCCCGCGACACCCTTCTGGCGCTTTGTGCTGGCGGGCTGGATGCAGGCGATAGCGAAACGTTGATGGCGCTCTCACCGGCGGACTGGCAGTGGATTGGCCATCGAGCCAAGGCCTATCGGCTTTTGCCGCTCCTCAATTCGGTGCTTGCCCCACATGCGGATTGGCCCGTGCCGCCGTCGCTGCGCAAAACCGCCCACTCCGCGCATCAGCACTGGGTTTTTCGCTCGCTCGTCATGCAACAGGCCCTGGTCCGGATCGGCGAGTTGTTGGATCGGCACACCATCCCATATTGCGCATTGAAGGGCGCTTCGCTCTCGCTGGAATTCTATGCCGAGCCTGCGCTTCGCCCGATGCGCGATCTCGACATCATGGTCTCGCCGCAAGATGCCGAGCGCGCATATGCGCTCCTGCTGAAATCAGGCTTTACCAGAGTTCCTGGCAAGGGCGACTACGGGATCGACTACGCGCATCACCTTCCCCCGCTCGTAAACGAAGATCGCGTGATTCTGGAACTCCACCACCGCATTGCTCCGCGCGACTGGAGCGGGTCGTTGGCCCTGGGCGAGCGATTGATGGCCAATGCGCGCCCGATCGAGTTTCAGGGCAACACGCTGCAAATGGCGCATCCCACGGACACTCTGCTGCACCTCGTGGTGCACGCAGCGTTTCAGCACCTGTTCGACAACGGTCCCAACCTGCTCAGCGATATCGTCGCGCTTGAAGCCAGCGGGCAGGTGGACTGGTCCATGGCCGAGAGTTTCGCGCAACAGCATGGTCTTTTGCCAAGCCTGGAACTGAGCCGCGCCATCGTTGCCCATTACAGGGCCGGCCACCCACCAACTCCGCAGCCCCGTCATGCGCCGCAATCCATGCTCGATCAGGCGGCCACTCTGATGACGCAAGATCCCGAGCAGCATTGGCAGCGCTTTTTGCTGCGCAAACGGCGAAGCCTTGGGCAACGTCTTGTTGAAGGGGTCGCCCGCGCGCTCCGACCCAGTGCAAGGGATCTTTCGGAAATTGCGCAAAAAGACGTGAAGGGATTGGCGGCTGTAAGGTACTATCCCGCCTGGCTCTTCGAGCGCGCGCGGGTGTATCTCGGCGCCGAGTTCAAGCCCGAACTCAATCGGGAAGCAGCCGGCGATGCAGAGCTTGAACGGTGGCTGGGCCGCCCGAAATCCAGTCACCCCGAGGTTTGACCATCACCAGGTTCTGGCGCCGGGCGCGTCGTGTCTACCACGCGAAACCCGATATGGTCAGTGCCCAGATCACGCTCCTGAAATTGGCGCGCAGACGGGCGATATCGCGCGCAATAATTGGCCGCGCACAGGAAAGAGCCCCCTTTGATGATGTGGCGCGCCTGAGGGGTTTGCGGCTGGCCCGGGCGCGCCGCGCTCGTGGTCCATTCCCAGACATTGCCGATCATGTCGTAGAGGCCAAAAGCATTGGCCTCAAAGCAACCCACCGGCGCGCGTGAGGTAAATCCGTCTTCGCCAAGATCGCGCGCGGGGAACACGCCCTGATAGTAATTCGCCTTGGCTTTGCCTGACTGCGAAACCGGGACGGGCAACGCTGCCTCGCCCGCGCGCGCGGCAAATTCCCACTGATCCTCGTTTGGCAGCGAGTGGCCGGCCCATTGCGCGTAAGCGAGCGCATCGTTGTACGTCACCTGGACAACGGGATCGTTGCCGCGCCCCTCAATAGAGCTGCCGGGACCGGAGGGATTGCGCCATTGCGCCCCCGGCACCCAAGACCACCAGTTCGGGTTGTCGGCACTGGGCACCCGGAAAACGGCGGATCCAGGCTGAAGCATTTCGGGCGGAGCGCCGGGCAGCTCGGGAGGATCGCGCTCCGCTTCGGTCTTGTATCCGGTTGCTTTTACGAATTGGGCAAATTGCGCGTTGGTGATCTCGGTCGCGGAAATCCAGAACCCTTCGACCTCGACATCACGCGGCGGTCCTTCCTCGGGATATTTGGGATCCGCGCCCAGCGTCATGCGGCCGCCCTCGATCCAGACCATCTCGGAGCCGCCCGAGGTAAGGCATTCTGCCCTAGCATTCATGTTGTCTGTGCCATTTGCGCTGCTGCCAGTGGGGTCGTCCGCGCATGCGGCAAGCCCCAGGGCCGACATGGCGATTGCGATCAACACCCGTCTCACAGTTTCACTTCCGCGCGCGCGAGAATTTCGATCACCATGCTTTTGATCGTCTCCATCGTATCCTTGGCGGTCAGTTCCTCATCCTGGCGCAGCAAACGCCACGTATCAAAGCTGGTGGCGACCATGATCGATCGGCCAAGATCGGTCGATGTCCGTAAACCGTGGGGCAGAACGCGGTCCAGCATCCGCTTTTCACCAGCGTGCAACTGGCGCGACTTCTCTACCACGAAGGGGGACCTATAGCGCGCGAGAATACTGGATAACCGGAACACGACCACAACCTCATTTACTGCGCAGCGCCGTTCGATCAATTCAAACAATTGCTCACGCCAGCTCTGTGTTTCATAGGGCGCTGCGAGGATGGGCTGAAAGACTTTCACCAGAAGATCATCAATCTCGCGCAGAATCGAATCCTTGTCCTGAAAATGGCGAAAGACGGATCGCAATCCCACCCCTGCCCTCGCGGCAACCGCGGCGGCGCTGGGATCGGGATCACCGCGGGCAACAAGATCGACCGTCGCCTCGATAATCTTGCGGCGGCTCGCAAGACTGCGCTCACGGCGGCCATCGGACAAGGGCGGCTGGGTCGCCATCGCCGATTTGATCGCTTTAGCCGCGCTTTCCATGAGTTTCGTCTTCGGTTCCAACTCAGTACCAGGTTCCTGCCAGTCCCGTTGCCATTTGCCTTACGGCATGCCTCGAGCGCGCCGGCGGATTTCCGCTGCGATCAGCCACAGCCGATCCTGGCCCCACACGCACAGGTCTTCGTAGGGACCATCAGGGCCCTCGCCGCCGCGCAGACGATAACTGGGAACGCCCCACAGGCCGAGCCCCTCGGTCATTTCCTGTTGATTAAGCGCAGTCGGCTCCTGCCAGCCCGAGTTGCCCAAGTGTTTTTGAGCCTCCTCCCAGTCAAGACCAGCCTGCTCCACCGCCATGCGCAGACCTTTCTTACGGTGAAGCCCGACCCCTTCAGCAAAAGCCAGTCGCAGCGCAGCCGAAAGCAGGTCGGTCTCGCGGTCGTGCGCGCGCGCAAAAGCAAACAGCGAGTAGATATTGCGCGTCGGCTCCCCCACCGGAAAGACCAGTGGCGCAAATGGCACGCCCAGATGCTCGGCCTCGCGCTTCGTATCGAACACGATATACGCGCCCTTCTTGCGTGGCACTGGCAGACCGCGCATCAGCATCGGCAGAACCGGCTTGTGCTGGAGCTGGATGCCGCATTCCTTCACCATCGCAATGGTCGGATCGTAGATGATCGAGGTGTAGGGTGAATTGAGCGAGGGGTAAAAATCGAGGGTGAGCGCGCTCGCATCAATGCCGCTCACGTCGATGGGCGGGCGCGGGCAGATGAAGGGCAGCGAGAGATCCTTGCACGCGCCGAGATCGCGCAGCCATTGCTCAAGATAAAACAGGCGGTCAGCGCCCCAGAACCATTCCCCGCCATAATGGAACATGGCGCCCGAATAATGGCCCAATTCGGCAATACGCGCATTGCCGCGCTCAAGAATTGAAGACGTCAAAGGCGGTTGCCGCAGCTCTCCGGCATGCGTGGCCAATGTGCTTTCATCGCCGCTCCAAAGCGCGGTGCCCAGCTCTGCAGCGAGCACGGGGAATTCGGACGGCTCGGCGGCTTCAAGGGCGCTCACGGCCAGATCGATATGGTGTGCCTCCGGGGTAACTGGCGCATCTGCAGGAAATTCGAGGCCGTAATGCGGCGCAATTGAGGCGGCATCGCGCCGTGCCCAGTGCGCGAGCTTTTCAGCTTCGGGCTGACTGGCGCCGCCTGTCGGCCCCATCAGATGCGGGACCAGTTCGACGTCATAGCGTGTCGCCAGCTGGACCGCCGCCTGCGCTGCAAGGTGCGAATAGGGATCGTCGGGCTGGTGGAAGTACTCGATCCGGTGCGGCTCCCCCGCCTTGATGCGCGCTGTTTCCGCCTTGGCCCGCTTTCTGGCCCGCGCCTTGGGATCAGCGATGCGGCTCATCACCTGTTTGAGGATGTAGCGCACGATGGCAGGCGGATCGACAATCCCCCCGTTCGGATTGACATCGGGCTCTGGCTTAAACGCCATCGTAAGGCCCCCTCAGCTTGCTGATTTCACCTATGCGCGCCGCGATCACAAGCGGTACTCGCTCGCTGCAAGGCGCGTTTGATGCGCGGGGCCCATGCGCACATATTCAGGCGATCCCGACTCAAGAAACCAGACCGGATCGTCAATCTGCGCGAGATCAAAACCCTCCTTCACCAATTCCACCTTGCGGAACTTGAACGTCCCCGTCGTCTCGGCCTTGGGCTGGATGCGCACGAACAGCGGCACCGCGTAAGGGGGGAGGTTGTCGCGGCAATGATCGGCGAATTTCGACATGTCGAAATCGTCCGTCACCGTCATCGCAACCATGCCAGCCCGGCCATCTGCGCCGGGCACTTCGACACCATAGGCGTTGGCCGTTTCAACCCCCTTGTAATTGGAGATAACGTCGGACACTTCGTTGGTGGCCACATTCTCCCCTTTCCAGCGAAAGGTGTCGCCGATGCGATCGACGAAGTAGACATACCCGTCCTTGTCACGGCGCACGAGGTCCCCGGTACGAAACCACTTGTCACCTTTTTCGAACACATCGGTGAGGATCTTTTTCTCGGTCGCCTTTTTATCGTGGTAGCCTTGGAAGGCGTCGCGCCCGCTGCTGCCAATGCGGCCAATGGCCTCGCCGGCTTCGTCGGGATCGGTTCTCTGACAGAAGCCGTCAGGGCCGCGGATCGGCTCTTCCTCGACAAGGTCGAATTTGACGATTTTGACGCCAATCCGGTTTTCCATGTAGCTGGGCAAGCGCCCGATCGATCCGACTGTGCCGTCAAGATTCATGAATTGCACATTGCCCTCGGTCGAGCCGTAGAATTCACGCATCTCGCCGATGCAAAACCTCTCGACCAGCGGCCCCCAAACCTCTCCGCGAAGGCCATTGCCAAAGCCGATTTCGAGCCGGTGCGCGCGTTGCCTGGGATGATCGGGCGCGTTCAAAAGATAGCGGCAAAGCTCACCGATATAGACAAACTTGTTTGCATCGTAATCGGCAACATCATCCCAGAAGCCTGTCACTGACAATTTACGCCGCAAGATAATGGTTGCGCCGTAAGTAAGCGGGCCGGCCGTGCCCATACATCCGCCGGTCATGTGATACAGCGGCAGCGTGTTGTACACCCGGTCGCCGGCCTCAACCCCTCCCAGGATATTGGCAAAGCGCGCCGTGCCGCGCAGCCGCATATGGGATATCTTCGCCGCTTTGGGCAGGCCTGTTGTGCCCGATGTGTAGATGAAGAGTGCCTTGTCGGCGTTGCGAATATGCGCGCGGATCGCCTTGTCCGGTCGGGTCTTCGGCTGCGCGACAAGGGCCGCGCCGAAGTCTTCGCCGACCGCTCCGTCCAGGTCCCAGACGGTCAGATCATTGGAGACCGATGGCGCCACCGCTTCGGCGCGTTTCGCCTGCACGCCGCCCGCGATAACCGCTTTGCTGTCGACGATCGAGATGCAGTGAGCCAGACCATCGCCTTCAAGGTTGGTGTTGATCAGCGCAGCAACCACGCCAACCTTCGAAAGACCGTACCAGATTGCCGGATAATCGGGCGAATTTTCGAGGATCAGCGCAACCGCGTCTCCGGGCTTCAGGCCTTGTGAGAGCGCCCAGTTCGCAACAGCGTTCGCGCGTTCATCAAATTCGCGGTAGGTGAGGCTTTGACCTTCGAAGACAAAGGCCGGGCTGTCGGCGTGTGCATCGACGGATTGTTCCAGCTCGTCGGCTATCGTAACGGGCGAATCCGGCTGAAGCACCTTGAGCTGGTTCAGAATGCGGATGACGCCCTTCACATAGGAAAACTCGCGCCCGGCCTTGCGCAGCGTGTCCAACAATTTTCGTCTCCCATACGATCCCGTGATCGAGTACCGCCGTGGCGCGGTCCATCTCTCCCAAGTTATGACACGAAAAGTGTCAGAAATTCGGAACGCTGGCAAGCGGGCATGACACTGGCTTCTTGCGAAAAAGGGACCTGTCGCATGGGACATGGCACGAAGCGTCATGCTACAGGGCGCGATAAAGCCGCGAAGCGCTGCCATGGTCACCATATTATTGACACGGCAAATGCCAATAATATGGTGCGCGCAAGGTGATCTTAAGGAGAGTGAAGCATGAACGTTGAATTTTCGCCGGAGCTCGAAGCGTTCCGCGCCGAGGTGGCCGAGTTTTTCGCCACCGCGCCAACGCCCGCCATCCGCGAGGCGGGGCGCAAGACGACGAGCGTCTTTGCCCCGTTCAAAGAATGCATGGAATGGCATAAGATGTTGTTCGAGAAGGGGTGGGTTGCGCCGCATTGGCCGGTCGAATTTGGCGGCACGGGCTGGGGGCCTCAGGAACGTTTCATCTTTGCCGAGGAGTATCGCAAGGCAGAACTCCCCCCGCTTTTGCCGCAAAGCCTTGGAATGGTCGGTCCGCTTCTCATTGACCTTGGCACACAGGAACAGCAGGAAAAGTACCTCCCCGGCATACTGAACGGCGATGATTTCTGGTGCCAGGGCTATTCCGAGCCCAATTCGGGTTCAGACCTCGCCTCGCTCAGCTGCCGTGCGGTCGCCGACGGCGATGATTATATCATCAATGGCTCCAAGATCTGGACCACCTACGCTCACCACGCCAACCGCATGTTCATGCTCGTGCGGACCAATTCGGAAGGGAAAAAGCAGCAGGGGATCACCTTCCTACTGCTTGATCGGATGGACTATCCGGGCATGGATGTGCGCCCGATTTACGGCCTCGATGGATCGCCCGAACAGTGCGAGGTGTTTTTCGAGGATGTGCGCGTCCCCCAAGCTGGCCGCGTGGGTAAAGAGAACGATGGCTGGACCGTCGCCAAGCACCTGTTGAAACACGAGCGTGGCGGCGGCAATGCGCGCGCGCCTTCAATGGCGTGCTACGCACAGAGCGCGCGCGAAGCGGCTGCACAGACGCCCTCGCCCTTTGGCGGGGTCATGGCCGATGATCCGGTCTTCCAGGCAGAAATGGGCGCGCTCGAAGCGAGCATCGCCACGCTGAGCCATATGGAAAGACTTGCCATTGCCGGGCACCCGATCAGCAAGGACCCAACCTTCCCCTCGATCAACAAGACGATCAATTCCGAGCTCCAGCAGGATATTTCCTCGCTCATGGCACGGCTTTCGGGCGTGGATGGCCTTGCTCGCCAACTCGAAGCCCTGCGCGTGGGGTCTAATGTCGAACCGCTGGGTAGCGATTTCGATCTGATCTCCATGCCGCTCTATCTGAACAGCCGCGCCACAACCATCTACGCCGGCAGCAACGAGGTTCAGCGCAACCTTATCGCTGGCGGCCTGGCGATGAATTGAGCGGGGGACGACATTCATGGATTTTGCGTTCACCCAAGAACAGGAAATGCTGCGCGAGAGCGTCGCGCGCTATCTGGAAAAAAACTACGACTTCGATGCACGCCAGGATCTGATGAAGTCGGATGAGGGATGGTCCGAGCAGGTCTGGAATCAGTTTGCCGAACTGGGCCTGCTGGCTTTGCCGTTCAGCGAAGAAAAGGGCGGCCTTGGCGGTTCGATCAGCGATTGCGTCGCCTTTGCGCAGAGCTTTGGCAAGCATCTGGTGGTTGAGCCATACGCCTTTGCCATAGCCCTTGCAGGCGCCGCATTCGAAGCAAGCGACAGCCCGCTCGCCGACCAATGGATCGAAAAGCTTGCCACTGGTGAAGCGGTCGCCGCCTTCGCCTATGAGGAAGGTAAAGGGAGCAGCACCCCCGATCTTATCCGCATGACGGCCACCGTGGATGGCGACGGCTACACCCTTAACGGCGAAAAGAAACTGGTGATAGCCGGGGCACAGGCCGAAGCTATCGTGGTCGCAGCGCGTGTCGGTGAGGAAGGCTCGATTGGCTTCTTCCTCGTCGATCAGGAAGCCGATGGCCTGTCCCTCTCGTCGTACAAAACCATTGATGGGCGGAGCGCAGCCAACATCAGGTTCAACGCGGTTGCTGTAAGCGGCGATGCAATTCTCACCCTTGATGCGACCGAGGCGCTGGAGGCGATGCTGGCGAAGGCGATCATCATTCAGGCCGCCGAAGCGGTTGGCGCAATCGAAGCCTTGGTCAAGATTTCCAGCGAGTACGCGCTTACCCGCAAGCAATTCGGTCAGCCGATCATGATGTTTCAGTCCATCGCGCATCGCCTCGCCGATATGAAGATCGCTTACACCAAAGCGCTCTCGACCCTGATTTACACCACTGCGCTGGCCACTTCAGGAGCCGCGAAGCCGCGCGATATTGCGGTGCTGAAGGCGCAGATTGGCAAATTGGGCAAAGAGGTGGGCGAATCCGCGATACAGATACACGGCGGTCTTGGACTGACCGACGAACTCAATGTCGGCCATTATCACAAGCGCCTGCTGGCCTTTGACGCGCAGCTTGGTGACCACACCTATCATATGCGGATGATCGGACAGGCCTGAAATAGGCTGGAGGCGATCAGAACACGCTGAGAACTGCAACGCTTGCGCATTACAGCGGCTTGCACCATGTTTCGGACCGATGCCTGACTGACGCCTGACTGACGCCTGATTGACGCAAGGGACACCCGATTTATGGCGCTTGAGCTGCCGCAACTCACCGTGACGGGAACGCCCGGCGAAATGGGCCGCCAATATGGCGCGCATTTTCGCGATCTGATTCACCCTTTTGTAGAGAACCGGATCAGGGCGGTGGAAGCCTATCTGCGCGATGCCGGCCACGCTGGTACCGAGCGCCTGTTTGAAGCCGGCACTGCCTGCCTGGCGCGCGTCAAGACGTTCGATCCCGATGGTTACCACGAACATCTGGGCATTGCGCAAGGGGCTGGCGTTGATCCTGTGACGCTGTTCACCACAGCGAACATGACCGATGTGCGCGATATCATTGCCTATCCGGGCGATCCGGTCGTGGTCGAAGATGAGGGGTGCACTGTCGCGCTGCTCCCGCCTGCGTTAACGGCCAATGGCAAGGCCATACAGGGCCAGACCTGGGATCTGAATGGACCCGATGTCGACTATGTGATCGCGCTGCATAGTCTGCCTGATGAGGGGCCGGAAACCTGGACGGTCACCTGTTCGGGATGCCAGACCTTGATGGGCATGAACCAGCACGGCGTCGCGGTGGGGACCACCAATCTGAAGACCTTCGGCGCAAAGGTGGGCGTCCCGTACCTCTCGCTTTTGCACCTCGCTCTCAAGCAGGAGACGCGAGCGGCGGCGAGCGCCCTTATCGAAAAGACGCAGGTGGCAGGCGCACATTCCTACTGGGTTGGCGATGAGAGCAGCGCGATCGAATGGGAGAAGACCCCCGACGGCGCGCGATCAAGGACCACGCAGGACGGTGCTCTGGCGCGCGCGAACCACTGCCTCTTTGCCGAAAACACAAGCCGCGAAACCGACCTTTCGCCCAGCACACATCAACGCTTTAACCGTATGCGCGCTCTGCTGGACCAGTCTGATGCACATTCCGCGCGCAGCCTGCAGACCCTTTTCGCGGATCGCGCAGACGGACGTTTCAGCATCAACCGGTTTGCCGAGGACAATTCAGGCGCGACGACCAACGCGGTGGTCACTTTCAACCCGGCCGATCTGGAATTTCACGCCTGTCGAGGCCCCGCTGACAAAGGTGTCTGGACACAGCTTGAGTTCGATCGGCAAACGGCCAAGGCCTGACACGGCTTCGCCGCGTCCCTCAGGCCCGCGCAAGGGTTCCCGGCGCTCCGTTCGCAACTGCCATCACCTGGCGCGTCTTCAATTCGCCGCCACGGCTGGTGACCCGATCCAGCGTCTTGTACCGGGTCGTCCATAGCTCGCCGGTCACCTCGCATACGGTGTAGCCGCGCTGCGAATTGTGCCATTTGAGGCATTCGTTTTCTGCCTGGATCGCGATCGTTTGTTCACGCTGGTCTTCGCCATCGCCGCCTGACGTGATGGATGTGGTGACAAATTCGGTCGCGAGGGGCGCTTTGCCCGGACGCTGACCATCCAGATGCAATTCGCCCGCGTAATTCTGGTGCTCATCGCCTGTCAGGACAACGACATTGTCCAGTCCCAGCTCTCCAATCTGTCCCAGCACCCTTTCGCGGGGGGTCAGATACCCGGCCCAGCTGTCGAGATTTTCCATCTTTTCCGGCCCCGGCGCGCGGTCCAGGTCCATCATCATCACCTGCTGTGCAAGCACCTGCCAGCGGCTTTTTGAAGCGCCCAGCTTTTCATACAGCCACTTTTCCTGCAACTCGCCCAGCATCTGCGCGGCGGGATTGCCGACCTCCTCGCACCCGACACCCCAGCGATCACCGCATGGCTGATTGGAGCGATACTGGCGCGTGTCGAGAAGATTGATGTCCAGTAAATCACCCCAACGCGCCTGGCGATAGAGCTGCATCGTGTTTCCAATGGGAAGCGAGGACGCGCGCAAGGGCATATGTTCGTAATAGGCCTGCATCGCCATTTGCTGTCGCAGGCGGAATAAGGCGGGCGGCGTTTCGTCCTGATCGGTATCTGCCGCCCAGTTGTTGTCGATCTCGTGATCGTCCCAGACCACGAACCACGGCGCAATCGCGTGCGCGGCTTGCAGATCGACATCCATTTTGTATTGCGCGTAGCGCCGGCGATAATCCTCGATCGTGTAGATCTCCTGCCCGAAATGCTCCCGCACCATCCGGGTCGGGCCATCGCGAAAATTGCGGAAACGGTTGCCGCGATATTCGTAAATGTAATCGCCAGAGAAATAGACGAAATCCGGCTCTTCAGCGGCGAGGTAGCGGTGCGCTGTATAGAACCCCTGCTCGTAATTCTGACAGCCCGCAACGGCAAAGCGAACACTTTGCGTTGGCTGGCCAAAAGCGGGCGTCGTCATGCTGCGTCCGATTGCGCTGCGCTCACGGCCAGCCACGAAGCGGTACCAATAAGGGCGACCCGGTGCGAGCCCGGCAACTTCGACATGGATGGCGTGGCCCAGCTCAGGCCGGGCAATCGCGGCCCCTTGCGCTACGACCTGCTGCATCCGTTCATCACTCGCGACCTGCCATTCAACCTCGACCGGGGCCGCGGGCATTCCATAGCCCATTTCCAGCGGCGCGGGCGCGAGCCGCGTCCAGATCACAAACCCATCGGGCTCCGGTTCGCCCGAAGCCACGCCGAGCTGAAACGGATACTGGCTGAAAATGGGTGAAGCGATCGCGCGCGCGCCGGAAAGCAGCGACAAACCCGCCACAGCGCTGCCACCAAAAGCCTTCAGAGCATAACGGCGGCTCAACCCAAGGCGTTTTGAGCGAAGGTCAATCATCGGGTCTCATCCTTTTCTTCGCGCAGCTGATCTTCACGGCGCAATACGACCGTGGCCCGCATCATTCCCGGACGCTTGGGCACGAAACATTACAGTTTGAGCGCAAATGATGATACTCGCAGGTCTTGTGGTCAAAAACGGGCGCGAATTGCCGTTCACCGACGGACCGCACCTGATCTGCGCGGCGAAACTGCGCTGTGCCACAGCCAGGCCGGCTATTCGGACGTCTCGCCCTTTTCCAGATCGTCTGCGATCGTCTTCTCGATAGCCTTCAGGCGTTCTTCGGCCTTTGAGTAGCGCTCATCAAACGAACCGCCGGGCGGATCTCCTAGGGTCACCCGCAAGACGAACGCCAGCGCGAGCAGTCCAAGGACTACAGCCGGTCGCATCAATAATCCTTCCGATAGCGCACGCTGATATTGGTGCCGCCCGCACCGCTGGCCTGGCTCAGCACTGAGAGGGTGCGCGAAAGGCTGATCTCGAGCTGTGTCGCGGTAAACCCGCGCGCGTCTGTTATCACCTCAACATAGATATCATCGGAGATATATTGCCCGGCGGCAATTGCGGTTTCCTGACCGGTGGCCCCATTTGGAGCCAGGATGCGCAATCGATCAACACCGGTCGCCGATCGCAGGGCGCCAACCGGGTTTAGCCCCCCTCCCGACCCGCTCAGCGTATTGAGGGATCGCGCCAATTGCACCGCTTCCAACGCAGACAGATTGGCGATTGAGCTGCCAAAAAGAATGCGCGCTAGGATTTCATCCTGTGGCAGGCCGGGCGTGCTGGTGAATTCGATCTGAGGCGAAAACGCGCGCCCATCAACGTCAACCGACACGGTGACATCCCTGATCGCTTCGGTCGCACTGAGGGCAATCTGGGGTTCGAGCGACGCCTCGCCATTGAAGCGAATGCGGCCACGCTGCAAATCAAAGGTTCGGCCAGCAAAATCGAGGGTGCCGCGCACAAGATCGATTTCGCCGCGAAGGCGCGGATCAAAGCTGGTTCCGGTAACGCGCAGATTTGCGCTCCACTCACTTTGCAAGCCCAGACCGGATACATAGACCTCATCATCGGCGATGAGTTTGAGGTCGAGGCGCACATCCTCAAATCCCGGTTCAACGGGGCGGTTGGCCGTCTTTGCAGCGAGCGCGAGATCGGCCTCCCCGCCAACGAACCGGACACCGGCCAGTTCAGGCACCTCCGACGTATCGACATAGCTGAGCTTGTAGCGGGTTTCAGGCAACACCAGAGTGCCTGCCAGCAGGGCGCGCTCCCCGGCGCGTTTGGTGATGGTAAGGTCGCCTGTCGCCCTGGCGCCCAGCGCATCGCTGCGCGCCAACTGCGCGTTGTCGAGGGAAACCGCAAGTTTCATCGGAAAGCCCTGCCCGCTTGAAAGACCGATCGTTCCGCTGGCGGTCAAGCGCCCTCTACCCGCATCCGCTTCCGCGCGCTCAATCACCAGTTCATCGCCATCAAACCGCCCGCGCGCATCAAGGCCCGAAACGCGCGTGCCAAAGGTCGCGTTTTCATAGGTCAGACCGCGCGCGCGCACGGTGCCATCAAAGCTTGGCTCAACCAGTGTGCCGGAGAAATCTGCTGCGACACCCACAGGTCCCGTCAGGCTCTGATCCGCCAGTCCCGCCAGCGAGAAGATGTTCGCGACAGGGCCTGTATAGCGCAAACCCCCACCAAGCCGAGCCTCGAGAAACCTGTCCATCCAAGCCCCCGACGCACCAGCAAAAGGTGTCAAATCGGTGTGGACGCGCCCGATGACATCCCCGCCCTGGCGAATGACTGCGCGGCCTGTCGCAGCGTCTTCGCGCATTCGACCGGCGAAGGTGACATCCACGGGTTCGCTGACGGTCAAAGCGGTGGAGCGTGAAAAACCCTTCACCTTGATCTCGGCGTCGACGCGCGGCACGAGGTCGGCGTTCGTTTGGGCGAAATCGAGGCTTCCAGTTGCCTTACCGCTCAGCCCCAATCCCGGTACGAAGCGATTGAGCAGCGCCAGATTAAGCGCATCGAGCCGCGTCTTGACCTCTATCCCATCGCCAAAGCGCCCCGAAAGCCGCAGGCGTCCTCGATTGAACACAAATCGTGTGGGCAACAATTCATAGTCGCCGGTCTCAGATCCGCTGGCAAAGGGGGGGATGATCCTGGCCGGGCTGTCGCTGCGAAACTCAATACCTTTCACCTTTCCACTGATGGCGGTGCGCCAGAGGTCGGCTTGAAGATCGGCGTTGGCGGCAAGGGTGAAGGGCGCGGTGCTTTGCCCCGATGCCAGTACTTTGGCGCTTCCCTGGCCGTTGGCGACGGTAATTTCGGCGCGCAACGTATCTATCGCAGTGTCGAAATAACGGGCTTTGGTGATTTGCACATCAGCGGCAATTTGCGGCTGGTCGTAGAAACCGACATCCGCCTCCATAATGGCGCGGCCGATGCGCGCTCTTGCTGCTCCAGGGAACACAACATTGCGAGCTCTCGCTTTGGCACGCGCAAACTGGACCTCATCACTGCCAAACAGATCGACACGGCCCTCAACCCCATTGCCAGATGCGCGCAATTGGCCATCGAGAATTCCAGCCTCGCTCTGCGTCAGGCGCCCCGTAAAGCCGATGCCGCCCCAATCGCTCGCTTCGATGTCCAAGACCGCCGGATCGCTGGAATAATCCGCGTTCACCGTCGCGCTGACGGGTCCGAAATCGGTCTCACCGCGCGCATCGATGCGATAGACCCCGCCTTCACCGCGCAGCTTTGCCGTGACATTAGCAAGCCCGACGCCAAGGCCAGGGCTGGGCGCGTCAATGGTGGCAAAAGGATCGGTCAGCGTTCCGGCGAGCTGTAGGCCAAAGGGGCCGTAATCCTGTGAGACACCGCTGGCTGTGATGTCGAGTTCGCCGTTGGCGCTGTAAGTGCCTTCGCCCGCCTCGACCTGCACAAGCGGAGAGACAAGGCGGATGTTCGCCAGTCGCGTGACGCCGTCACGCCCGTATGCAAAATCACTCGACGCGGACATATCCCCGCCCAGAAAACCGGCAACGCTTTCATTGGACAATTGCGTGGAGCGTGCCTTGACCGCGCCCGCTACGGCTGCTCCTGCGTCCACATCGAAATCAACATCGGCACCGGCTTCGACAGCGAACAGTCCGACGCTTTCGATGCGATAATCACCCAGCGTGCCATCGATTGCACCTCCATAGCGGCCCTTGTCCGCGTCTGCGACGAATGTAAGCGCTGTGTCGAGGCGCGAGGATCGCAGGCGCAGATTGTCCGACACCAGACGCGGCCACGATACAAGCAAATCGCCTGTCAGCCGCACATCTGAAAGCGGGCCACCGGCAGCCTGATCCAGACCGGTCACTCTCATCGCCTGGGCATTGATCGGCGCTTCCATCTCCTGAAGATCAAATCGGGTTTGGCCAGCGGTGGAGAGGCCCTCCAAACCCACTCCTGCAAAACTCAATCGCTGCGCGGTCACATCATAGATGACAGAAGGCTCAGCAAAGCCGCCATCCAAAGTAATCTCAGCCGCGATCCCTGACACAATGGCATCGGCAGCGGGAGAAAACGTCCCATCAATAGAGACCTGCAATTGCAGCTTCTCAAAGCGGCTTTGCTCCAGGTCCAGCGCACCCTGAACCGCCGTACTGAGGGCATTGGTGCTAAGGCGTGCGTCGATAAGGGTCGTCTCCTCGTCCAGCTTCGCCTCGGCGTCAATTAAGGTCTCGCCTGCGAAAAGCGGCGCGATCGAAGCCGGCAAGAGAGGGCTTAGCTGGGCAGGGCCGTTTACCTTGAACACACCAGCGCGGGCCGTCAGATCTAAGGCGGCGAGCGGTTGCTCCATCCATTCGGAGGTGAATTGACCATTCCACTGGCTCCAGGTCCCCTCACCCTCAAGCCGCGCATTAAGCGGCCCAGACCAGCCCGCCATGGCCGCAATCACTCCATCACCGGGCGCGCTCAATTCCAGCTCAAGGTCAAGGCGATTATCCTCGGGCACCGCTGCCAGAACCATGATCAGTTTATCGCCCGCTGAGGCATCCGGTCCGCTCGCCACGCTGCTGCCGTACAGCGACACATTTGCGCGTTGATCTTCAATTTGCACTTTGGCCGACAAAGTCGCGATGCGTTCGCTGCCCGCGACCGGAGCCTCCACAATCAATCGTTCGATCGCGGCATCACCGATGTCGATTGTGTAGTCTGGCAGGATTGGATCGTCGCTGGGCGCGGTTTCAATGAATTCGGGCACCCGGCTGAGTGTTGCCGTTTCGATCGCTACCCTCTTGATGTCGACATGCCCGACCAGAAACGCGAACGGGTTCCAACTCACGTCGATATCCGGAGCGCGAGCAAAGACGCCCTTGGGATCGGAAAGCGTAAGGTCGCGCAACCGCATGGCGCTGTAAAGCGAGCCATCGATGGCACCGACACCGATGCGAAGGCCGTTGTCAAATTCCAGCGCCTCGATCTGATTCTTGACCCAGCCACGCCCATAGGACGTGTCGAGCGCAGCCAGCACTGCACCTAGGAGCAGCGCCAGAACCGCCAGCGCGAGCAGCGCGCCCCACACAATGCGCTTCAGAACTGGATGAGCCTGCGTCGCCATCAAAATGCCTGCCCGATCGATACGTAAAGGTTGATCCGGCTTTCCCCCGAACGTCTGTTGACAGGGGTGCCAACATCGACACGGATTGGCCCGAAATTCGTGTAAATGCGCGCACCAACTCCCACGCCAAAGCGAATGTCGGACAATCGCGGAATGGTATCGGTGTAGACTTGGCCCGCGTCCACAAACGCCACGACCCCGTAATCGCCAAAGCGATAGCGCGCTTCGGCCGAGGCTTCGACGACGCTGCGCCCACCAATTGATTCAAGCGTGAAGGGGTCTTCGTTCGTATCGGGATCACTGGGATCGAAATCGGGATTTGGCACTTGGACACGCGGGCCCAATTCCTGAAAGCCAAACCCGCGCACAGACCCCCCGCCGCCTGCGTACAGTCGGCGCGAGGGCGCAATATCGACCCCATCAGCCCCCTGGATAGTGCCAAACCGCGCACGGCCGGCCAAAACTATGCTGTCGCTGGCCGGAACATAGGCCGATGCGTCGATCACGGTTCGCAGATATGGGGTAAAACCGCCCTCGATAGAGCCTTCGGGCTGAACCAGCGCCTCTAACCGGAACCCGCGCGTAGGGTTCAGCAGATCGTCCGATGTGTCAAAACCCACCTGCGCAGATACGGCCCCGATCAGGTAGGTCTGTTCGGCAAAATCCCCGATCTCGGTGTCGAAGGCGTCCTCCACGCTGGCCAAGATCTCAGCCCCGAAAGCGTAGGTTATGCGCTTTTGCCAGATCGGTGTGGAAACATAGGCATAGGTTGCCCCTACGCGGCCCGTTGTCGCTTCGAACGCTTCGAAATTTGACCGCAAGGCGCTGATACCAAGATCGAATGTGCGGTCACGTTTTCCCGCATTGGCCCGGCGAAATGCGAGTGCTGCACCTTGTTCAAGGGTCCCGGCAATAACCGAGGCGGTCAAAGCGCCTTCAGGCGGGAACAGATTGCGATGCGACCAGCTGCCTTCCACCCGAAGGCCCTGGCCCGTGCCATAGCCAGCAGTCCCGGCAATCGTGCGCGCGGGACCCGCAGTCTGATCGACCTTGATCGTCACATATTGCGTGCCATCGCCCACATCATCGCCCGTCGCCTGGGGTTCAACACTGAAAGAGCGTAGCAGGGTTGTGGCGGCCAGTGCCCGGCGCAGATCGTCAAGGTCACGGCTGTCAAACAGGTCTCCACGCTCGAAGCGGGCGATCTGGGCAATATGCAGGGCGTCGAATACCGCGGCATCGCCCACGGCAAACCCTCCAATCCGTGCGCGCGGCCCGATTTCGATCGGCAGAGTATATACCCCATCGACATTGTCTGCGTTCAAAGCGATGTCGCGCGCACCAATCGCGGCGAACGGAT
>JBCBKF010000013.1:0-19652 GCA_038522255.1 Pseudomonadota bacterium | reverse complement strand
AACGCTTCATGATATGCCAGTCTCTCCCAACACAGGGTAACAGCACCGCCGCCGTCCCTGATACCTCGTCCAGGTTATTTTTAGAGCAGGCGTATCATCCGTCGCAGCGGGTGACAATATGTTGCATTAATTCTGAACCAGAGCCGCCTTTGGTGTCCATGTCAGCGGCCTTTTTCAAAGGCGCACAAGACCAAGTGGGGGTGGTTTTCATACGGCCTCCCTTAGCAACCGCTTGGGTTTCTCCGTTCGCGACAGCGACCGCCAATCGCTGCGCTCACGGCAGCGTTGCCACATGCCAAATCAGCATCCCCCCGAGCGCAAAGGACGAAAGCAGCGAGAAGCCCGCTCCAGCCATGCGCGCAAAGACAAAATACTTGCGCCCGCCCTCTTCGACTCTCTCCATGTGTGAACCCGAAGACGAGGCAAATCCAATGAAGTGAAAGATGCGCGCAGCACCAAACATGATCGCGAGGACGAGAACGCTCGTCGTCTGCCCCAGGATCAGCTCATACAAGGTCAACGCTGCAATGAAGATTGGCGCGTATTCGGCTATGTTGGCATGGCGGCGCACCTTGCGCTCGAGATCGGGATCATCGGCATACCCTATTGGCTTGCGATTACGTCCACGATGGAAGCCTGCGCTTGCGGCCAGATAGGTCTGCAGAATGATCAGAAAGCCGGCTAGATAGGCCGAATAGACAGGCAGGCTCAGTTCCATGGATTTCCTCTCTCTACACAACGCAAAAGGGTTTTGCGTACGATTCTTAATTGATGGCATTAACCGGCAAGGCGCCGCGCATCAACGGTCCCTGAAGGCATGCGGCTGACAAGCGTGTGTGAAATTTGAGATTGCCGCCAACCTGTCTTATTTCCTGTTGAAACGGGGGCATTGATGGCAATCTCAAAGACACTGAAATACATTCTTGGGGCGCTCGCGCTTTTGGTGATCGTGTTTGTCGGACTGGTTATCTGGTCCGCATCGCAGGTCACCCAATATCCCGCCCCACCGCGGGTGGAGACCGAGCTAAAGCTCGACGTTGCAGAATCTGTAGTTGTCACCCGTGCCACAGCGCCCATCGGCGCCATCGTTGGCAAACTTGAAACCGTACTCCCGACCACGCTGGTGACCCTCGACAAGCGGCTTGAGGAATGCGTCCCCAAGCAGCAGGTCAAAGCGCTTGGCATCAAACTGTTCAAGACGCCGCGCCTGGGCTGCAACCTTGTCGGAGAGATTACGCGCGGCCCGATCACACTTGGCGGCAGCGGCTCCATCCTGCGAGCCAGGGTCCCGATCAAGGCGCGGATCGAAGTTCAGGACCTGGGCGATATCGTCAAGCGCGAAACGTTGACCGCTGCGGCTGATGTCACCGTCACAGCGCGCCTTGGCGTAGGGCCGGACTGGGCGCTCAATTCCGAATTGGACCTCAGCTACACCTGGACGACCGAGCCGGGGATCGACGTTGCCGGGCAGCGCATCACCTTCACCGGACCCGCCGATGACGCGCTTGCCAAGAGCCTCGATGACATTGAACGCGAACTCGAGGGCGAAATTCGCAAGGTCGATTTGCGCAGCGAGATCGAAAAGGCGTGGCGCGGCGCGCACGATACTGTTTCAATCAACCGCGAGGACCCGCCTGTCTGGATGCGCATCACTCCTCGCGAAGTCGGCGCGGGCTCGCTTAGTGTCTCGCGTTCGAATATCGCCGCCGATCTTATGCTTGGTGCCGCGCTCGAACTTAAAGTGGGCGACCGCCTCGAACCCGCCGAGCCGGGGCCACTGGGCGCGAATATCGGCATCGCCAGCCCGCCGGGCTTTGACCTGAGCGTTCCGGTGCTCGCCGATTACAGGGAACTGGAACCCGTAATCCTCAAGGCGCTCCGCAAGCTTTCCGCCGATGAACTGATCGGCGATGACAGCGCCGGGATCGAGGCCGAATTCAAGTCGGTTGAGCTCTACGCCACGCAGAACGGTCGGCTCGCCGTAGGGATCGAGGCGCAGGTTGCGCCTACCGGTCAGTTCTCGTGGGCGCGCGCGGGCGGCACTATCTGGCTGACCGGTGAACCCATGACACAAGAGGGCAGCGAGGTGCTCTCGATCGAGAACCTCGAAGTGTATGGCAACATGGACAGGAACGCTGGCGATCTCTTGCTGGGTTTGATGGATCGTCCAGTTGTCAAAAATCTCATTCAGAAAGCGCTCGTCACCGATTTTCGCAAGGATTATGACGAGGTCGTTCTGAAGGCGGAAAAGGGGCTCAAATCCGTCAAGGTCGGGACAGCCCGGCTGTCCTTCGACGTCGAGGAGTTTGAGCACGGGGCCATCTCGGTAACCGGTGCGGGTCTATACATGCCAGTCACGGCGCGAGGGGCTGTGTCGACGCGGGTCGCGCAATAAATAAATGGATCAGCGCGCGCTCAGGCTGAAGCGGCGTTGCTGATCAGCCGCCGCAAATGCGCAAACATGATGAGCACGCCGCCGATCACTGTGGGCGGCGTCTCATCCACGCCGAACCCCTCGGCAAACAGAGCGCCGATTACGAGGGCCGCTCCAAGGCCCGCGGGGACCAGAAAGCGCGACACTCGGGCGCCATGACCCCACAAGGCCACCGATCCCGAAGCTGCCACAGCGAGAACAGCAAAGGCCCAGTGCACCCATTCCGCTTCGGCGACAGTCGCCGCCACAGGCAAGGAAATCGCAAGGATCGGCAAAGCAAGGCAGTGCATGATGCATAACACGCTGAGCCCCACTGCAGCTCGATCAGACAAGTTCTCGCCAGGGCTGGGAGCGGACATAACGGGAGGCAACTCGCGCGAGTAAAGAGCCACGGCGCCTAACCGCGGGCCAGATTGGCGTCAATCCAACATGGACCACAGCGCCCCGGAGCGCCTAGCTGTCTTCCTTCGTGGGCGGGTCGATAATCGAGAGCGGCCAAAAGGCCGGGATTGGCTCAGGATCCTGTTGCCCATCCAGTTCGATCCCCATCCCCCGCCGTGCACCAAAGTTTTGCAGACACCGCATGAAAGAGGGGCTGAACATTTCCTCGATTTTCTTGCAGCCGCGCCGCGCAATTCCGAGCTTCGCCTCGGGACTCAGTTCCGCATCCTCAGAGCCATCGGCGGTGGTGACATCAATCGGGCCGAACGGATTGGCAAGGCGCAACGAGGCGATGGAACTCACTTCCAGCTCGTTCACCAGCAGGCTGTACGCGCGGAAAGCCTGGTCCGCCGCGCCATCAACCTTGTTGACCTTCTCTTCCAGTGTGGCCGTCGTCGGGCCGTTGCGCAGGACATAAATCTTCGCAAGACTGTCAGACTGGAGCAGCGCTTCATAGGCAGGGCGGGTCATGGCCCGCGCCAGGTTCGCAAATGGCTGCCTGTAAACTTTGCCAAAATCGGAAATGAAGACCGAGCGCCGAACGCCCCCATCAAACAAAGTGACGTCCTTAAGCGGGGTTTCGACTGGCTCTTCATCCGGTTCAAGCTCGCGCTGAACCCGCAGCTGCTGGTGAAACACCGGCATCGCGGAAGAGGCCAGCGTGGTCGCAGTAACGCAATCGACCGCCTCCTGGCCCGGGCCTTGCTCGGCTTGCAACTCGCGCACCATCTCTTTCATGTTGACGGCTTTGAACTGTCCATCCGCGCCTTCCACAACGCCCACAATGGTCTTGACCGGGGAGAGCGCAATCTGATCGACGAGCCGGTGGCGAACAGTTTGCAGCGTCCCGTCATCGCCCTCGACAACGAAGCTGTATTCTTCTGTGAGAACCCTTTGCACGGTGCTGCGCAAAGCATCGGTGCCCGCGACCGATCCCTGGAAGATGACAGCCCCGTAGCCATCGTAATCGACAACGGCGTCCTGACTGGGCGGAGCATATTCCTTGATCAATCGCTGAAGAGCCTGGATGCGGGTCGCTTTCGGCTGGGTCTTGTCGAGCACCACCATGAGCAGCAGCGATTGCAAGCCACCAGTGCTGACACCGGTAATCAGACGGACGTCCATCGCATCAATTTTCGCAAAATCGAGCTTGTCCGCCTGCAGGGTGCGCGACACCTCCTTGCCTTTCGCATCGCGCGTAATCGTGACACAGGGCATGACGTTGCGGTCCTCCTGAAGGCCGGTCGTCTGAGTGCAGGCCAGCCCGACGAATAGTCCCGCCCCAAACGCGCCCCATTGCCCGCCGCCTGAAAGCAGCAGCGCGTTGCCCCTTGGCAGATCAGCCGTGACGATGATCTGGTTTTCACCCGCGCTCTCACCACCAAGGCTTTCGAGGCCGGACCGGCGCGATGCGGCCTCTTTTGCTTCATATTCGCGTTGCAGGCGTTCACCTTCGCGCCGCATGGCGGAGGGATCCATGCCATCTGGAAACGCGGTTTCTGAAACAAGGTCGCCAACGCTTTGCCGGACCGGCTGCGCGGGACCACCAAGCGATTCGAGCGCAGTGCCCGAAGGAGCGGTGGAGCCGCGATCCTCGACCGCGTAGCGTTGAATGTCGGCCAAAAAGTCGCTTGGCGTGGGCGTAATCGCGAATTGGCCAAAGGCCGGGCACGTCACGTCCTGCCCGCCCCGTGTCGAGGCGCATCCCGACAGGGCAAGCCCGCCCAACAGTATTGCGAGTGTAACGCGTTTCGTCATGTGCCCTTGCCCCCAGAATGCTATGCTTTTTCTTATACACTCTTCGCACAGTGTATTGTGTACAATAAATCTTGAAAAGAGCTGCTAGACGGTAAGAACACACATCAGGAGGGTGGGCGATGATCGAAATTGTTGAAATAGATGGCGGGGACTGGTTGGACGAACACCGCACCTGCGATCGCCGGGCGTTGAGCGTCTTCAAGATCAAGGCTGCCCCTGGCGGGGATCTGGCCGCGGACCTCGCCCAGCGCAGCGCCGCTCTAGGATCGCTGATGGACATTCTGGCCAGCCAGCCCCACCCCATTGCCATCACAGGCTCTGCCTGGTCGCAAGCGGACCTGTTCCCTTCACCGGCCGTGCGGATCGATACCGCGCTTGACAAAGCTGTGTGGCCCATCCCTGAAAGCGCGCTGGCAGCCGGCTTCCAGGGCAATGCCGATCACTTTGTAATGGCAAGCGGCGGAGCCAAACTCGAAGACATCATGCGCTTTCTGGACGAGCGCGGACTCTCATTTCGCACGGCAGGATCGCACAAGGGCCAGTCAATCGGCGGCGCGATTGCAACAGGCACGCACGGATCGCTGCTGGGCGAGATGGGTCTGGAGACGCATGTGCGCGCGATGCTTTTCATCGCTGGATCCGGCGCGAAGCACTGGATTGCGGATCCGGAGTGCCCGGTGCTGCGCGACGATTTCGTGCAAGGATTTGCGACGCCAGCTGATCCGGCGCTGTTCTGCGACACGGTGATCCACCTTGGCGGGCTGGGCTATTGCGCTGCCGTCCTGATCGAAGCGGTTCCGCGCTTTGGCCTGTCATGGAGAAAAACGCTCGCGCCGCTGGCGCCGGACTGGTGGGATGCGGTGGCCGAGGCGGATTACACTCGTGCGGCGGCCCCTGTCATCGGCGACAAGCAACCCGCCTTCTACGAACTGACATTTGATCCCAACCAGCCGCTCGATGCGCAGGTAATGCAGACAATCTATTGGCGCGATACTCTGGCGCAAAGCCCACCACACTTGACCGACGAGGCTGAGCCTGAGGCCCCTCGCGATGCGCTTGATATCATCACCGATGGGATCAACGCGTTTTCCGAAAGGATGGTCGCCTCGCGCTGCGACAAGGACGAGGTCAATGATGACGATGGTGACGGGTTTTTCAGCCTTGCGCGGCGTATCCGGGTCCTTGATATCGCCAAGATGACCTTCGATGATTTCCGCGAGGAAATCGCGCAGCAGGACGCCTCGGATACGCCCGCAAGCCTGCTGGCGCTGACGGGAGACTGGAAGCCGCGCGAAGTTTACGGCATCCGCATCGACACGTTTAACGCAGCGCTCGCTGTGCCGGTGGCTGAACTGCGCCGAACGCTTGAGATCGGAACCGAGATTGCCTCGCGCTGGCGCAAGCACTTCGTCTTTACGGTGCGTTTTGCGGCGAAGAGCCGCGCGCCGCTCAGTTTCCTGCGGTTCGACAATACCGCGATCATCAATATTGACGGCCTCACCCGCGCCGGGATCGCCGGATGGATTTCGCACAGCGATGAATTCAGCCGCGGTTTCACCGATGCGCTGGAGGATGCGGGCGTTCCCTTCTCAATGCATTGGGGCAAGGATATCCCCAGCAGCGCCGCCAAGATCGCAGCCGACTTCGGAGACGCGGCTACCCGCTATAAATACGCGCGCGCGGCGCTGGTGCCAGCGGCCCTGCGCGATAAATTGTGCCCGCCCCAGCTTAAGGATTGGGGTCTGGACTGAAGCTGCGCGATCACTTGGCGTGGCGCGATCACTTGCCGTGTTCGGCCCGCGCGATTTCATGCAGCCAGTCGGCGTGGCGCGGGGCCTTTTTGGTCTCGCTCCATTCCTCCAGCATGAGCGGCGCGACGCGGGCGAGCTCTTGGTATTGATCATCCGTCCCGATATCGGTGGCGAGTTCGACGCGGTGGCCATTGGGATCGAAGAAATAGATCGACTTGAAGATGCCGTGATGCGTGGGCCCAAGCACATCGATGCCAAGACCCTCGATATGCTCCTTCGCCGCGATCAGTTCGTCTTCGGAACTCACGCGAAACGCAAGGTGCTGAACCCATTGCGGCGTGTTTTCATCGCGGCCCATGTCGGGCTGATTGGGCAGTTCAAAGAATGCCAGGATATTGCCGTTCCCCGCATCCAGGAAGACGTGCATGTATGGATCATAGGCCCCTGTCGAGGGCACGTGATCTTCGGCGAAGGCCGTGGTGTAGGTCATGCCAAGTGTTTTGGCGTACCACTCCACCGTCTCCTTCGCGTCGTGGCAGCGATAGGCGACGTGGTGGACGCCGCCGAGCTTTATGGGAGAGGCGGGTGCGCTCATTCGGCCGGCTCGCCTTCCACCTCCAGAGCGCCGCGGCGGATCTGGTCACGCTCCATGCTCTCAAACAGCGCCTTGAAGTTGCCCTCGCCAAAGCCATCGTCGCCCTTGCGCTGGATGAATTCGAAAAAGAGTGGGCCGACTTTCGCTTCGGCAAAAATCTGCAACAGCAGGCGCGGGGTGCCGCCTTCGGTCGTGCCGTCCAGCAAAATGCCGCGCGCTCGAAGCGCGTTCACATCTTCGCCGTGTCCGGGCAGACGCTCATCAAGCATTTCGTAATAGGTCGCGGGCGGCGCCGTCATGAACGGCACACCAAGCTCCTTGAGCTTGTCCCAGCACGCGGTGAGATCGTCGCAAATAAGCGCGATATGCTGGATACCCTCGCCGTTATAGTGACGCAGGAATTCCTCGATCTGGCCGCCCCCTTTGTTATTTGGCCCGCTGTCCCCCTCTTCGTTGAGCGGGATGCGGATCTTGCCGTCGGGAGCGGTGAGTGCCTTTGACGTGAGGCCGGTATACTCGCCCTTGATGTCGAAGAAGCGGATTTCGCGGAAATTGAAGAGCTTCTCATAATAGTCCGCCCAATAGACCATGCGGCCCTTGTAGACGTTGTGGGTGAGATGATCGATCGTGTGAAACCCGGCGCCCTCGGGATAGGGATCGACGCCCGGCAGGTAATCGAAATCAATGTCGTAGATCGTCAGGCTCTTGCCCTCGGCACCCGCATACCGGTCAACCAGATACAGGATCGCGCCGCCAATACCGCGGATAGCAGGGATGGAAAGCTCCATAGGCCCCGGCGCGTTGATGACGGGTTCGGCGCCCGCTTCGATCAGGTGGTCATAAGCATTCGCCGCATTGCGCACGCGAAAGGCCATGCCGCACGCGCTCGGCCCGTGCTCTTGCGCGAAATACCAGGCAGCGCTGCGCGGTTCGTAGTTCACGATCAGATTGATCCCGCCCTGGCGCCACAGATGCACGTCCTTGGAGCGATGCCTGGCCACCAGCGTGAAGCCCATTGTTTCAAAGACCGGCTCCAGAATGCCTTTTTCAGGCGCGCAGAATTCGACGAATTCAAAGCCATCAAGGCCAGCGGGATTTTCAAACAGGTCGTTGGGGTGGATAGAGGTCATGGCGCGACACCTTCAAGAAGCACAAATCCTGATAGGGGCGGATCGGCGCTGCGTTACAAACTGGTTACGATTGAAACTAAGTACTCCTTTTGGCAAGCTTTGGCAATGCGGGAAATGCACCGATTTGCAGGATGCGGGACAAAGACAGGACCACAATGCCGCGTTTCGCAGCGACAGAGCGCTCTGATCGCGTGCAGCTACTCTGCCAACCTGGCGATCTGGCGGCCGTCAGCCGCGCGGGTGACGCTGAGTTTCGCTCCAAACGGCTGTCCGCTCTCAAACGCGGCGCGGGTGGGTCCGTGGATCAAATCGGCGTTGCCCGCGACGCGGCCGCCGCTTTCATCGCGCCCGATCCAGATCGCTTGGGGTCCCTTTCTTGAATGATTGATCGTATAAGTTTCCAGCATCGCAACCCGAACGTCTTCAGCGCTTGGCTCGACAGCGTCTTCAGCGCCTTTCAGAATTTCGTATCGGTCATTCGCAGACCAATCCGCTGCCGTGGTGGAATAAATGCCTGACGAATACTTTGTCAGCCATCCACCATTAGCCCCAACAAATGCGAAGCTGCCCACATCGTGGCGCGCGCGTTTGACCGCTTCGGCGATGGCGTGTGCGGAGTAGTTATTTCCCGCCCCGCCAAAAAACGGCAAACCGCCGGTCAGTGTCAGCCCGCGCGGATCGTCAAGCGCGAGGCCAAAGTGGTCACACTGGTTAAAGACAGGAATCGCAAAGCAGGAATAAAAATCGAGATAGGCCATCTCGGCCATATTTTTGCCAGCGCGGTTCAAAGCGGCTTCAACGCTGGCGATGCTCGCCGGACTTCCTGCCAGATCCGGTCGCTCCATCAGGCGCAGCTCAGTCACCGCGTTGATAGCGTGGACGTGTACCCATTTCTCCTCCGGCACGCCCAACTCGCGCGCTTTGGCAGCGCTGGCGACAATGATGGCGGCCGATTGATTTACCTGATCGCGCGCCACAGTCATGCGGGCGTAAGGTTCCGCCACGATCCGGTTGCGGTCCGTGACAGTGGCGAGTTCCTCGGCGCTGCGTTCGACCGGGGCCGCCGCGTGCGGGTTGGCCGCCGCAACCGTCGTGAAGGGTTCGAACAGCTTGCCGATCTCGAGGCGATACTGATCGAGGCTCTTGCCGCTTTTGGCCCGGCGCGCATTTTCGGCCAGCGCGTAAAGCGGGATCGCGCCGGTCGCGCCGTGCTGGAACAATGCAGGTTCCATCAGCGCCTCGGTGCCAAGGCCACGATCTTCGAGACTCCCATCAACCTCCTCAGACCAATCGGGCTTCTCGCCCATTGCAGCAAGGGTGAGGGCCGTTGAGATCGCCTCGGCACCCACGATCGCTGCACAATGGCAGCGGCGCTCCACGATATCGGTGGCGAACTCACCGATCAGTCTTTGATTGTACTCACCACAGGCGGTTGAGAGGATTGCACGTCCAGGGTTTGCGCCGACGCGCTTAGCGAAGCTGCGCGGTACGTTGTTGGAGGCTCCAAATGGTGGCTCGCGCCCCGGGCGCGACATCTCAAACGCGCGGATCGCGGCGAGGGTGTCGATTGCGCGCGCCACCGATCCAATGGCGCCGCTATCCGCAATGGCCGCGGCAAGCGCCCGCCCACCGAGGTCCATATAGTTCAGGCCTTCATAACCGGGCTCGCCAACCCGCTCAGAAAATTGCCCGACACCGATGATTACAGGCGTGTTGTCAGCCACCATGCGCGTGGCCTCAGTCGACGAAATCGTCCACGCGTTCGATGATGATGGCCGGGGCCATGCCGCCGGCTGCGCACATCGTCACCAGGCCGGTCTTGAGGTCGCGGCGTTCCAGTTCATCGACCATCGTCCCGATCAGGATCGAGCCGGTCGCACCGATTGGATGGCCCAGCGCGATTGAGCCACCATTGACGTTGACCTTGTCCCAATCAAGCTCAAGATCGCGTACGAATTTGGCGGCGACAACGGCGAAGGCCTCGTTGATTTCGAACAGGTCAATTTCCTCCTTGGACATGCCCGCCTTTTCAAGCACCTTCTTCGCCGCCGGGACCGGTGCATTGAGCATCAGCGTGGGATCATCGCCCATATTCGCGGTCGCGACGATGCGCGCGCGCGGTTTAAGGCCGTGCTGTTCAGCGTATTCCCTGCTGGTGACAAGCACCGCTGCCGAACCATCGACCACGCCCGACGAATTGCCCGCATGGTGGAAGTGCTGGATTTCGAGCTCGGGATATTTCTGGTTCACCAATCCGCGAAATGTCGTTCCTTTGGCATCAACCGGCATGTCGGCAATCTTGGTGAAAGACGGCTCAAGCGCTGATAAAGCTTCCATCGTCGTCTGGGGACGCGGGAATTCCTCCCTGTCCAGCACCACCGTGCCATCATCGGCCACGACCGGGACGAGCGACTTGTCAAAGCGCCCTTCTTCAATCGCTACGGCGGCGCGCTTTTGCGAACGGTAGCCAACCTCGTCCAGCTCCTCGCGCGTAAAGCCCTCAAGGCTCGCAATCGCATCACCGCAAATGCCCTGGTGCGATTGCGGGTGCACGCCCTGTAGGCGCTCGTTATAGCTGCCCATCATCATCGGCTTGATACCGGCGGCCATCTTCTCCTTGCTCATCGCTGCGGTGAGGCTCATCATCTCGGTCCCACCCGCGACTACGCAGTCCTCCATGCCGCTCATCACCTGCGCTGCGGCCAGGCTGACGCTGGTGATGCCTCCGCCGCAGAACCGATCAAGTGTGGTGCCCGACGAGGTCACGTCATAGCCCGCATCAAGCGCCGCCATCCGGCCGAGATCGCCCGCCTGCATGCCGTCCTGCGTCGAGACTGACCAGATCACGTCATCAACAGTCTTGGTGTCGAGATTGTTGCGCTCCTTGATGGCTTTGAGAACCGTCGCGGCCAAATGCTGGGGATGTTGTTCAGCCAGCGCGCCCTTTCCCTGCTTACCGATCCCACGCGGAGTGCGCACAGCGTCGATGATATAAGCGTCTGCCATTTTTCGGGGTCCTCTCTCGTTTTCGCGATTTATGCGGTTGACGCCTGCGTAAACCCACTGCACCACTCGCACAACAATCAGTTTCGCAACGAAATGCGAAAAATGGAGAGAGCCTTGACTGACACCCCCACCCAAGAGGTCCTGACGGAGGTGACGGACGGTATCCTGATCGTCACGATCAACCGCCCCGAAGCCAAGAACGCGATGACCAAGGCGGCGGCCGAAGGTATCGCAGCGGCGATGGACCGACTTGATGCCGAAGAAGACCTACGCGTCGGCATTCTTACAGGCGCTGGCGGCACATTCTGCTCTGGGATGGACCTTAAAGGATTTCTGCGCGGCGAAAGCCCGAGCGTTGAGGGCCGTGGATTTGGCGGCGTGGTGCAGGCTCCTCCGGCAAAGCCCCTGATCGCAGCCGTTGGCGGCTATGCGCTTGCCGGCGGCATGGAACTGATGATCGCATGTGACCTGATCGTGGCGCATGAAGATGCAAAATTCGGCATTCCGGAAGTCAAGCGCGGGCTGGTCGCAGCCGCTGGCGGCGTGATGATGCTGCCCGATCAAATCCCGGAGCGCATTGCGATGGAACTGGCGCTCACCGGCGATTTCATCGATGCGCCGCGCGCTTATGAGCTGGGGCTCATCAACCGCATCGTCTCCGGCGAACCACAGACCGCCGCGATCGAGGGTGCCAAGGCGCTGGCCAAGACGATCATCGCCAACGGCCCGCTGGCGGTGCGCACGTCGAAAGCGATCATCAAGCAATCTCGCGGTTGGGCGATGGATGAACGCTATGACAATCAGGCCAAGCTGATCGCACCGGTGTTTGTGTCCGAAGACGCCCGTGAGGGCGCTGCAGCGTTTGCTGAAAAGCGCGCACCCAACTGGAAGGGTAAGTGAGTGTCGCGCGGGCGTCCCGCAGGGATATGCGCGCGTAGTTTGTTTGTGACGAGCTAGCGCTCGTTTGCCGGGCCTACCCTCTCCCCCACCCTTCCACCCTTGAGGATAAAATTCCGGGCGGAAGGGCGGGGGAGAGGGTAGGCCCGGCCCAAGGTCAGGACGGATGTCATGACCGCATCGAATTAAAAAAGGAGAGAGACAATGCCCGTCATCGACGTGCCCCAGCCCGCTTTCATGGAAGACGAAGAAATTTCGATCTTCGCCGATGCGGTGGGCAAATTCTATCAGCAGCACGCGCCGGAAAAGCGCGTCAACAAATGGCGCGAAGACGGCCAGGTAGAGCGCGAATTCTGGAAAGAGGCGGGCGAAGCAGGACTGCTCGGCGTCAGCGTTCCGACCGAATATGGCGGCCATGGCGGCGACTTTCGCCACGATATTGTGGTGATTGATCAGCAGGCAAAATTCGAAGTCGATGGCTTTGCCGCATCGCTCCACAACACGATCATCCTGCCCTATCTGGTGCGCCATGGTACCGAAGAGCAGAAGAAAAAGTATCTGCCCAAGCTCGTCACCGGCGAACTGGTCAGCGCGATTGCGATGAGCGAGCCCGACGCCGGCTCGGACCTGCAAAGCATCACCACAACCGCCCTAAAGGACGGCAACGGCTATCGGCTCAATGGGTCCAAGACCTGGATTTCAAACGGCCAGACGGCAGACTTCATCATCGTGGTGGCCAAGACCGATCCCAATGAGGGCGCAAAGGGCATTTCGCTGATGCTGCTCGAGACCGACGGCGCAGAAGGCTTCCAGCGCGGCAAGAAGCTCGACAAGGTCGGCCTAGATGCGCAGGACACCTCCGAGCTGTTCTTCGATGATGTCTTTATCCCCGGCGACAACGTTTTGGGAGGGGTGGAAGGCAAGGGCTTTTACCAGCTCATGGGCGAGCTCCCGCAAGAACGCCTTGTCATCGCCATGAACGCGATCACGGGGATCGAGAAGGCGCTCGATGTGACGGTCGATTACGTGAAAAACCGCAAGGCATTCGGCAAGACAATCTGGGACTTTCAGAACACGCAATTCGTGCTCGCCGACCTGAAAGCCCGGGGAACTGCGGCGCGGGTGTTCGTCAACGATTGCATCGAAAAGCTGCTGGAAGGCAAGCTTGATGTAGCCACCGCCAGCATGGCCAAATACTGGGTCACCGAGCTGCAGAGCGAAGTCGTTGACAAGTGCCTGCAATTCCACGGCGGCGCGGGCTATATCAACGATTATGCTATCGCCCGGATGTACCGCGATACGCGTATTGCGCGGATCTATGGCGGGTCGAACGAGATCATGAAGATGCTGATTGCGCGGTCAATGTAAGCCGCGCTTTCTTTTGGTCATCAATAGAGAAGGGGCGGCCTGGTCACCCAGGCCGCCCCCTTTTTGTGCACGGCCGCTAGAGGCTTAGAACCGCGCGCGCAGCACCACGCCATATGTGCGCGGTTGCAGCGAGAAGGCCGAGCGCGAGTTCGTCGCACCCGATCCGCGAAGAGTGGTGTTGAAGGTCACCCCGCGCACCACATTGTCGGTCAGGTTGTTGACAAAACCCTCAATCGCGTACGCCCCGTCATTGAAGCGAAAGCCTGCGCGCAGATTGATGAATTCCTGCCCGTCCTGAACGTCCGCCACAATCAGCGGCTGAGCGGCCACCGCCGCTTCGACCCCAAGGTCTGCGATCTGCTCCGCTGACGGCGGCACAATGCCCTGAGTGGAGGTTCGCTGATCGCCTTCAAGCCGGATCTGACCCGCGAGGAAGAATTCGATATCATCGGTCAGCGGCTTTTCCCAAAGCCCGCCGAAGATCGCAACGACGTCAGCTGCATTCGTCAGCGAAAATCCGCACAGCGATACCACCTGTGGGGATGTCAGGTCGCCTGCACAGTCCTCTGGATATTCGGCATCGAGGATCGTCGCAGAAGCGTTGAAGGTCAGCTCGTCCGTGGGACGGATTACGCTTTCGATCTCGATACCCTGTGACAGCGCGCGCGGAACGTTGAAGGTGGCAAACGCCGTACCGGTGAATTCAAGCACCTGGAAATCGGTGAACTCTTCGTAGAACGCTGCGATGTTGAGCGTCACCGCGTCATCGATCAGCTTGCTCTTGATGCCGATTTCATAGGCGTCGACCTCTTCCGAGTCGAACACCGGGCTCGCCCCCAAAACGGCAGCGGTGGTGTCAAGGTTGATCCCCCCTGATTTGTAGCCGTGCGTGAAACTTGCATAGATGTTGACTGGCGCGGCGAAGGCATAGCTAAGGCGCGCTGTCCAGATCAGCTCTTCATCATCGAAGGTTTCCTGGAAAGTCACCGGCAGCGGGAATACGGCCGCTTCCGGCAGATCGGCTGGCGCAATGAAGCCCAGACAGCCCAGCGCAGCCAGTGTCGAGCCATTGTCACCCAGCGGCGCGAGGCCACCTGTGAACAGGCTGTCGAGGATTGCAGGGCAGGTCGGGTTGTTGGCCGAGGTTTGCGTGAACCCGCCCGACTTGTCCTCCCACGAATAGCGCGCACCAAGAGTGAATTCGAGGCCGTCTACGATCTCGAAGCTGTTGTTTGTAAAGATCGAATAGCTCTGCGCCTCCTGCTGGAAACGGTTGATGACGCCGTTACCGCTGATATCGGACCCCCCGGTGAAGGTAGCGAGCGGAGCCGGTCCGGCAGCACCGCCAAACAAGGCGCCGACATTCGCATCATAATCAGAGCCCGCCGCAAACGTGATCGATTGGTCGATCGTTTCATCCGAGAAGAACCCGCCGATAACGTAGTTGAGCCGACCATCAAACGCTTCGCCCTGGATTCGCACTTCAGCCGTGTAGGTGTCGATCTCGGTCAGGACAGGTCCGACATTGAAGATATCGAGCGCAGTGAAGTCGGAATCGTAATTCTCATTGCCATCGAACTTTCGATAGGAACCGATGAAGATGAGGTCGGCATTGCTGCCGAGCGGGAATTCGATCTCGCCGGTCGCGCCATAGTTTTCAATCGTCGAGAATGGGGCGAAATTGGCCGAAAGGACCCGGTTGTCCAGAGCCTCTTCAAACCCGGCCTGATCAAACGGATCGGTCGCCACAAAGGGTTGGCCGTTACCACCATTTGCGCCAAGGCCAACGGCAGCATAGGCACCGCTGGCTACCAATGGCGTCTCGAACAACTCAATCGCACCGCCAATGCTCGGCGTGCTGCGCGAAAAATCGACGATCAGGCGACCCCTCACACCGCTCTCGGTTTCCAGACCCAGCTGGCCACGGATGAGAAACTGGTCTGCATCGTTCGTTTCGTCGAACTTGTTGCCATCAGCATCGACAACATCGATGAAGCCGTCGCGCTCACGAAACGCGCCGGTCAGACGCAGGGCCAGCGTGTCTTCGACAAGCGGGGCATTGATTGCGCCTTGCAGGCTGATCTCGTTGAAACTGCCGTACTGGGCGTTCACAAAGCCTCCGAATTCACTGAGATCGGGGCGCTTTGTCGTGATGTTGAGCGCACCGGCCGAGGTGTTGCGGCCAAACAGTGTTCCCTGCGGCCCACGCAGGACCTCGACACGTTCGATATCGACGAACTCGGTGAGTGCCACGCCGGGACGCGACTGGTACGCGCCATCGATAAAAACCCCGACCGCGCTCTCAAAGCCGATATTATTCGATGTGGTACCGACACCGCGAACACGCAGCACAACCGAGCCGGATGAGGTCTGCGCCTGGCTTGAAGTAAAGCTGGGCGCTAGCGAGGTCACCTCCTGGATCCCATTCACGTTCTGGTTCTGCAGCGCCTGCGGCGAGATCGCGGTCACCGCGATGGGGATGTCCTGAACGTCCTGCGCGCGCCGGGTTGCTGTGACTATGATCACATCATCACGCACATCGGGCGCCTCAAGTCCTTCCGGAATGTCCTGGGCGTAAACGGGGGCCGAGATGGCCGTACAGGCCATGAGGCCCGCAGCGTAGGCTGCAAGCTTGCGTGTCATTGATTTTCCTCTCCACTCAATTCCCGGTGTCCCGTATTCGGGTGCTCCGTGGGTTCGTCACCTTATCAGCGCGTTGATCGCCCGCAAGACGTGTTGCAGAGTTATTGCCAGATTGTATCAAATATGCCACAAATTATACCGCAGCGCAGCATTGTTGCGCATCAGCGAACAGGCGGGCGCACCGTGTTTGACTAGAATTGCACCCTGACACCGGCCCAGAAGGTCTGCGGGACACCCAGATCAATCGCGCCCGCAGCGTTGCGCGTGACGATCTCCTCATCAAACAGGTTCTCTGCGCGCACGACCACTGAAAGCTCTTTTGAAAGCGGTGCGGTGGCAAACAGATCCAGCGTCGTGGCCGCTGGCAATCGGTCGGTCTCCTGATCATCTTCGAACTGTGCGCTGGTATGGCGAAGAGTGCTTGCCAGCCGCCATCCTTCAGCCGGCTCCCACGCCAGCGTTGCCGAAGCGGAGAAATCCGGCGTTTGCGGCGGGCGATTGCCGTCAAGCGCCGCGCTGGTTTCTTGTCCGTCGATCGTTGCGTCGGTGTAGGTGAGCGATCCGTCAAAGCTGACCTGGCCCAGAACCACAAAAGCGGTCGCCTCGATCCCCTGCGCATCGATGGCAGGCAGGTTCTGGCGCTGGCGCAGATTTTCCTCAAGCGTGACATTGGCGATTGCATTCTCGACCCGGTTATCAAAAGCCGTCACGGATAGCCCCACACCGGGCACAGGGTACCAGTCAATCCCCAATTCAAACCCTTCGAGCCGCTCGTTTTCCAGTTCGGCATTGGCCTCGGTCACTACCGGGAAGACGACAAAGGGGCGGTAAAGCTCATTGAGGGTCGGCAGGCGAATACCGGTATAGGCCGCCGCGCGCAGCTCTACTCGGCGCGTTGCGTAGAACAAGGCGCCCACGCGCCAGTTCACCGCCCAATCGGAGCGATCCTCGGCAACCGTTTCGCTTACCAAAGCGCCGTTGGGATCAACCGCGCGGAAGAATCCGTCTTCGATCCGCGTGTGATCGGCGCGCAGACCTCCGGTGAGTAGAAGCGGCCCAATCTGCCAGTCATCCTCGACAAACAGGCCGAGATTGGACGTGTTGCCGCCCGCGTTCCGGCGTTCGCGGACAAGGCCGGTAAAGGAGCTGATTGCATCCTCGAACAATTCGCCATCGGCCCGGCGATAATCAACACCAATACGCACATCATGCGCTTCGCTGATCGGTGGACGCACTTCGATCTTGCCGCCGATCCCCGTCGAGGGCGTGTTGCGCTGATCAAGGACGGGCACGAAGCTGTTGGAAGAGATGATGATATTGTTGAAGTTGCGCGCCTGAACATAGCCGAGTGCGTCGAACGCCCACTCGCCGCGGCCGACCACGCGCAGGCTTGCATCCTGCCCTTCGATCATCGAATCCGCGCCTTCAAAGCGAAGTGTGCGGCGGTCTTCAAACAGGCTCACGCGCGCTTGCACTTCGACATCGGGGTTGATCGGAGCGACGCCGCGAATGCCGACATTCCAGCTGTCAAACGCCGCGCGCGCGCTCGCGGGGACGCGCTGATCCTCGGGCGTGGTGAAAAAGCCCTGCCCCCTGTCCCAGCGACCCGTCACCGACGCAAAGCCTGCACCCAGCCGCTGCGTCAGCGCCGCGCTCGCTTCGGTTTCTTCGCGATCATTGATGAGCAGGCTGCCACGAAAATCGCCAAGTGTGCGTGGCCCTGCGCTTTCAAGCTCAATGGTGCCTGCAAGCGCCCCTGAACCAAACGGCCCCGAACCGCCGCCCCGCGTGACCCGGATATTGCCCAGAGTATCAGGCTGGAGCGCGGTAAAAGGAATGTATCCAAAGAAGGGATCGGCCACCGGCACGCCATCGAGCAGCACCAGCGCCCGGCTTGTCGCGTTGCCGCCAAGCGCGCGCAGGGTAACCCCTTGGGCGGTAGGGTTGGAGGAGCGGCTGTCGGAGCGACGGAATTGCTGAAACCCTGCCACATTTCGCAAGACATCATCGAGCCTCCCCGAAGCGCTGCCGATGATCGTCTCGCGAGGGATGGTGATGCTGGCATAGACGCTATTTGAAAGCGCGGGCTCCAGCCCCTCGCCAGTCACCACGATCTCGCCTTCGGGCGCTTCCTCCTCGCTCTCCTGCGCGGCAAGGGGGGCGGGAAGCCAAGCGCAAAAGGTGAGGGACAAGGCGGAAGCGGTGAACGTAAATCTGGGAGCCATGGCTTTAGAGCCTAAAGCCTTGCCTTGCGCACGTCACGCCCCAACGGGCCGTATTGCGTTTCAAATTGCGGTGAAGACTCGCCATTGCGGGGAAAAAGGGATAGCCACACGAGCGAGGATGCAAATAAAGGCACGCTTAAAATATGCTCGCAACACAACCAGACTTTGACGTTCTGATCGTTGGCGCAGGTATTTCCGGCATCGGCATGGCTGCGCATATGGAGATGAAGTCGCCTGGCCACAGCTACGCGATCGTCGAGCGGCGAGAAAATCTGGGCGGCACGTGGGACCTGTTCCGCTATCCCGGCATCCGCTCTGACAGCGACATGCACACGCTCGGCTTTGATTTCGAGCCATGGAAACACGAAAAATCGATCGCCGATGGCCCGGCCATCCTCGAATATCTCAACAAAATCGCCGATGAGCGCGGCATCCGTCAGCATATCCGCTTTAGCCACAAGGTGATCAGTGCAGATTTTCGAGAGGACGAAGCGCGCTGGCATGTCGAGATGGAACTCGCTGATGGGTCCACCACGCGGCTGACCGCGAACTTCGTCTATCTTGGTTCGGGCTATTACGATTACGACGAACCGCATGATCCCGGATTTGAACTGGGAGAATTCGAAGGCAAAGTCGTCCATCCGCAATTCTGGCCCGAAGACCTCGACTATGCCGGTAAGAAGGTGGTCGTGATCGGTTCGGGAGCGACCGCTGTTACGATTGTGCCATCGATCTCAGACAAGGCGGCGCATGTGACCATGCTCCAGCGCACGCCGACCTGGATGTTCGCGCGCCCGGCAAAGGACAAGATTGCCAACACACTGCGCCGGTTTCTGCCAGAAAAGCTCGCATACAAGATCACCCGCTACAAAAACATCAAGATGCAAGACATCGCCTTCAAGCGAGCGCGCGAGACGCCGGAGAAAATGAAGGCGATGCTGAGCAAGGGAATCGAGAAAGCGCTGGGTCCTGATTACGACAAAGCCGCGTTCACCCCGCCCTACAATCCGTGGGATCAGCGCATCTGTCTGGTGCCCGACGATGATCTGTTCGAGGCGATGAAGGCGGGCAAGGCGAGCGTTGTTACCGATCATATAGAAGGGTTCGAAGCAGGCGGCATCCGTCTGCGGTCGGGCGACTTCCTGGAAGCGGACATCATCATCACGGCAACCGGGCTGAAGCTCGCCGGCGCGGGCAAGATCGCGATCAGCGTCAATGGCGAAGCGGTCGATTTCTCGCAGCGCTTTTATTATAAAGGGTGTATGTTTTCGAACGTGCCGAACTTGTCGACGGTCTTCGGCTATATCAATGCCAGCTGGACCCTGCGGGCTGATATCAACTCCGATTACATTTGCCGCGTGCTCAACGAGATGCGGAATAAAGGCAGCACGATCGTCACTCCCG
>JBCBKF010000012.1:0-20446 GCA_038522255.1 Pseudomonadota bacterium | reverse complement strand
CGATTGCTCCCGTGGCGACATCGGGGAGGTAATATTCGCCTTGCGCATTATCGTTACCCACCGATTCAAGGAGCGGCCACATATCGTCCGAATGCGCCACGATGAGCCCCGAATTGCACAGGTCAACCGCGCGTTCCTGTTCGCTCGCATCCTTGTATTCAACCATTTTGTGCACGGTGCCGTCATCATCCGCAACGATGCGCCCATAGGCGAGTGGGTCATCGGGGCGAAAGCCGAGCACCGCTACACGCGCATCTCCCTCCAGCGCCTCTACGAGGCGCTGAACCGTGACCCCACTGACCATCGGCACATCGCCAAAACAGACAAGGATATTGCCCGAGAACCCTTGGAGAGCGCCCTTGGCCTGAAGCGCAGCGTGGGCCGTGCCCAATTGCGGCTCTTGCAAGGCGGTGGTCACCGAATAGCCTTCAAGCGCCGCGTCGAGCTGCTCACGCCGGTCACCCGCCACCACAATCGTGCGCGCGGGGCTGAGCGTAGCGAGGCCATCAAGCAAATGCATCAGCATCGGCTTGCCCGCGATCGGGTGGAGCACTTTGTGCAGGTCGCTCTTCATCCGCGTGCCTTTGCCCGCGGCAAGAATAATCACGGCAAATTCAGTCATTCAGCGTCCCGTCTTTGAAAAGCCTTGCGCGCTCGCATTCTACGGTCGAAGCGGCTTGGCAGCAAATGCTTGCGGTTTTAAGTCGTTTGCACCACCGCATCGGCGCATGAGTGTACTCCCCTATGAAGCCGTTGGATTCGATCTCGACGGCACCCTTCTCGATACGTTTCGTGATCTTGGCGCGGCGGTGAACCACGCGCTGGCGCTGGGCGGCTTTGCCCCTGTGGCGATGGAGACAAGCCAGGACCTGATCGGCGGCGGTGCCAAGTTTATGCTGGCCAGCGCGGTAAACAATCAGGGCGGTCTTCCCGGCGGTCTTGAAGGCGATGATTTCCGCTCACTCTACAAGGCGATGTTGCGATTTTACGGCGATAACAACGCGGTCTACACCAAACCCTATCCCCATGCGCGCGAAGTGGTGGCAGGTCTGGCCGCGCGCGGGGTCAAGATGGCGGTCGTCACCAACAAGTTTGAGGGGTTTGCCCGCTCCATCCTGACCGAGCTCGATTTCCTCGAACCTTTTGAAACCGTGATTGGAGGCGACACGATGGGAAAGGGCCCGGACGGCAAATACCGTTCCAAGCCGTTTGCAGACCCGATTATCGAAGCACGCAAAAGGTGCGCCGCTGACCCGGACAGTCCGGGCGCCTTCGTCTTTGTCGGCGACAGTTCCTACGACGTCAAAGCCGCGCGCGCTGCGGGGGTCCCGGTGGTGGCGGCGGCCTATGGCTATTGCGACGCGGCGCCGGAGGAATTGGGCGCGGACGCGGTGATCGATTCGCTCGAAGCTCTGTTGCCCACACTCGCCGCGCTTTAATGGCCGCGATTACCTTACGGCATCGCCGCGTGTTCCGAATTGTGCAATACCCCCTGTTGCAACCCACCTGCAAAAATGCCACGCAACGCCCGCGAGTTTGCTTTACGCGTGCGTCAAGTGCGCGCCCCATAAACCCCCAAGGGAGGAATCTTCATGAGCATCGACTTCAAGGACAAGGTCGCCATCGTCACTGGCGCGGGAGGCGGCCTTGGCCGCGCATACGCGCTTGAACTGGCCCGACGCGGCGCAAAGGTCGTCGTCAACGATCTGGGCGGATCACGCGATGGTACGGGTCACTCCGACATGGCGCTCGAAGTCGTCGAGGAAATCGAAAAGATGGGCGGCGAAGCCATCTCGAACGGCGGCTCTGTCACCGAATACGAGCAGATGGAAAAAATGGTCGCCGACGCCAAGCAGAAGTGGGGCGGCGTACACGTCCTCATCAACAATGCCGGCGTCCTGCGCGACAAGACATTCCACAAGATGACGCCCGATGATTTCGAGTTTGTGCTCAAGGTCCACCTCACCGGCTCGGCGTTCGTCACCAAGGCGTGCTGGGAAACTTTCCGTGAACAGTCCTATGGCCGGGTGCTGATGACGGCCTCTTCGACCGGTCTGTTCGGCAATTTTGGCCAGGCGAATTACGGCGCGGCCAAGCTGGGTCTGGCTGGCTTTACCAAGACGCTGCAGCTTGAAGGTGCGAAGTACAATATCCGCGTTAACTCGCTCTCGCCGGTCGCCGGCACGCGCATGACCGAAGACCTCTTCCCCGAAGAGGCCTTCAAGCTGTTCGCGCCTGAGAATGTGGTCCCCGCTGCACTCTTCCTCGTCAGCGAAGACGCGCCGACCAATGCGATTGTGGGCGCTGGTGCTGGCGGCTTCCACTCGGCGTGGGTTGTGATGAACGATGCCGTGTGGCTACCCGATGGCGAGCGTACGGTTGAAGGCTTTGCCGACAATTGGGAGAAGATCAGCGAGTTCACAAACCTCAAGGCACCGCAATCGGGCTCTGAGCAGTCGGGCGCGATCCTCACCGCGATGCAGAAGGTAACCGGCACCGGCCCGTCCAGCGCGCGGGGCTAAGCCTTTAAGCAGGACCTTTCTACCGCTAGCGACCCTATGACTGCGACGGCACGCGAATTAGGTTGCAAATCGGCACTCAATTGGGCACCAGAGAGCGAGCATGTGGATCAGCTTTCTGGTGCCCTTTCTTCTCGGGGCCGGTGCCGCCGCGCTTGGTGTGGCAGTTCAGGTCGTTATCGCGCGTCATAAAGCGGCTGAGGCAGGCCACTTCGGGCTTGGTATGATCCTCGCAATCTATATCGGAGCGCGTCTGACGCATAGCTCTCTTAGCGAGCTGATACTTGAATGCGTCTTTGCAAGCGTGATGCTGCTTGTGTCGCTCACATCACTGCGTCTCATGCCCAAAGCTGTTGGCGTAATTATCGTCCTGCATGGCCTCTACGATCAGTTGTTTGCCCACAGCGCAGGGCTTCCCGATTGGTATCCTCCCTTTTGCGGCGGCGTCGATGTCGTTTTGGGGATTGGCGTTATGATCTTTGCGCCCAAACGCCCCACTGTATTGACACATTAACACACCCTGCTAGCTTTGCGGCTTCAAGGAGCGAAGCGCCGTGTATTCAGAAGACGATATCAATTCCGCCGTCGCCGCTGGCGCCTTGAGCGCTGAAGCCGCCACCAGCTTTCGCGATCATGTCAGTCGGATGCGCGCCCTGCCGCGTCAGTCGGAAGAGAATTTCAAGCTGATCAACAGCTTCAATGATGTATTCGTTGCCATTAGTGTTGTCATTCTGCTTGTCGCTGTCGGTGCGATTGGTCAGGCCATCGCGGAAATGATCGCGCCGGACACTTGGAGCACCACTCGGCGTTTTGACCTGAGCGAAGAGGAACTCTCCGCCCTCGACGCGGCCCAGGCGTGGCGCCAGGGTCTGCAATTGTCTGTGTCGGGCCTGTTCGTCGCCATTGCGGCATGGCCTCTGTCCGAATTCTTCACCCGTAAGCGCCGAATGGCCTTGCCCTCGATCCTTTTGCTTCTCGCTTTTGTGGGCGGCGTCTTCTTTGCCGTCTTTGGCACCGGCATGGCGGTCGGCACTGATATTGATGAATTTCTTGGCGCAAGCATGGTGATTGTTGCCGGAGCGATCGCAGCCGGGGCCGCTTCACTACACTGGCGCCGTTTCCAGGTACCCATAACCGTCGCGGCGGCGTCAGGGGTGGCGGTGATCTCGGTTCTGCTTGCTATCGTAGGAGTATTCCAGGTCGATATGGACTCCACCGGGTTCTACCTGTCTGTCTTGGTCGCCGGACTGATCGTGTTCGGCTTTGCCATGCGCTGGGATATGTCGGATCGGGAGCGGATTACCCGGCGCAGCGATGTCGCTTTCTGGCTGCATCTGCTGGCGGCACCTCTGATCGCGCATTCTATCTTTGCCATGATCGGCGTGACGCAGGGCCTGGTCGGGATCGGAGCCGCTTTGGGCGTGCTCGCCGTGTACATCGCGTTCGGCCTGCTCGCCCTCGCCGTCGACCGGCGTGCCTTGCTGGTGTCGGCACTCGCCTATGTGTTGTTCGCGCTGACATTTCTGTTCCGCCAGTTCGGCGCGGTAGAGCTTAATTTCGCGCTCACGGCTCTGGTGATCGGGTCGGCGCTGCTGAGCCTCTCTGCCTTCTGGCAGCCCATCCGCGCGCAGGTTATCGGCGTTTTGCCCGAGGGATTGCGCGCAAAGCTTCCCCAGCCTGAGAGGGTCGAGCCGCTTGGCCCGCAGATCGCCAATCCAGCTTAGTCGTCGTCGATTGCCTTGAGCAGTCGACGTTCGACGGGGGCGAGGATGCCGGCAAGCTCATGCCCGCGCTTCAAGACCTGTCCGTGTTCGCCAAACAGCGTCCACATCCCCTGCCGATTGCGCAGCGCGGGACGCTTCTCGATGCGCGCCTGCGGGCGTTCTGCTGCACGACGAAAGGCGGAAAAACTGGCAAACGCTTTCTCGAAATCCATCGCGTAATCGCGCCATTCGCCCGCGGCGACCATCCGGCCATAGAGGTCGAGGATGCGTTGCAGTTCTTCGCGTTCAAAACTTACCTGGCTGCGCGGCGCGCCGGGAAAGGGGACCACCTGACCGGATGCCATCGGCCCACCCGGGCCGCCTCTTGCGCTCATCAATTATCCGTCCCGCTCTTGGCTCCAAGATCAAGCTTGGCCTGCTCCGGCTCCGCCTCGCTCGATTGCGCAGCTTTGAGCGCGGCAACCTCGGCGCGCAAGGCGGCGAGGTCCCCTTCCAGCTTCTCAATACAATCCACCCGGTTGCCCTCGGCATCCTCGCATTGCGGGGTGGTGCCATAGGGGATGAATTCCCTGATCCACTCCTCAGCGGGCACCAGTGTGGAGCGCGCCTTGACACCGACCATAGTGGCCCCTGCAGGCACGTCCTCCATAACGACCGCGTTGGCGCCAACCCGGCCGCGCTCACCGATGGTAATCGGCCCGATGATCTGCGCTCCTGAGCCGATTATGACATTGTCTTCCAGCGTCGGGTGGCGCTTCCCACCTTCGCCATTGGTCGGGTTGGTCCCGCCAAGGGTCACGCATTGATAGATTGTCACATTGTCGCCGATTTCGGCGGTCTCGCCAATGACGGTGAAGCCGTGATCGATAAAGAAGTTCTTCCCGATGGTGGCGCCCGGATGAATATCAATCGCGGTCAGAATGCGCGAGAAATGGTTTACAAACCGGGCAAGGAAAAACAGCTTTGCATTGAACAGCCAATGCGCCACCCGGTGCAAGGCAAGCGCCAGCACACCGGGATAGAGGAGGATTTCCCACCGCGAGCGCGGCGCCGGATCGCGCGCCCGGATCGAATCCAGATAGGCAGTCAGCCGATCAAACATAAGCTGTCTCCTTCAGCCAGCCCCTCGAGTCTTTCACCATTGCCAGCGCAAATGCAACAAAACCGGGCTTTGCATCAAAAAAGGCTGGCTTGTTCAGGACCTTGCAGAGCTTCGAGCGCAGCTCTCCAGACGGACATGGTAGCAGGCGCGGCGCGTTCGAGGCTGATGCGGTCGATAGTGCGCACCAGACGCTCCAGTTCCGCAAAGCTGCGCGCGGCGCGAGGGACAAGGTAATCGCTCGCCCCATCCGCCAGCGTCAGGTTGCGCTGCACGGCAAACGCTTCGATCAGTTGCGCGGCCATCGCATCGTCCGGCTCACCAATTTCAAGCGCCAGCGAACCGCCAAGGCGCGAGCGCAAATCGGGCAGGGCGACCTCCCATGGCCTCGCGCTTGCAATCAGCAGCAGCGGTTCACCGGCGCGCGTTCCGCCTTCCTGGCTCGCATTCCAGCGGTGGAACAGCGCATCTTCGCGCATTTGATCTGCTTCATCGATGACGTCGATCCCCCGGCCGCTGGCCCAGCGCCCCAAAAGCGATTTGCCTGATCGTTCGGGTCCAGTGAGGATCGCGGTGTGAAACGGCCAACGGTCAGGCTCGCGCAAGGCCTCGATCACGCCTGCATTTGCGTTGCCGACGACGATGCTCTGCGCTCCCTCGCCTGCGGAAAGATCGAGCGGAAGCGCAATTTGCGAAACGGGACGGGTAGCGGCTGGCACACACTCACCCATGGCGCTGTCAGCGGGAAATGGTGAGCGCGGCGCCACGCTGAGTTACGCTGAACCCACGCGAGCGAAGGGCCTGTGCGAGCTGTGCGCCCGTGCCCGCATACCCAACGCTCATCATCGATGTCCCGCCGATTGCAGTGCTGGTGACGGAGAGGGCGCGCACTCCCGCGGTCCCGCGCACGCCAGACAAGGCAGCGTCAAAGGAAAGCGCATCCGGCGTTTCGAATTGCACGGTGATATAGGCCACCGGCACGGTCTGCTCCGGGGTGTTGACCGTCGCCTGTGCGTCAATTTCAGAGCGTTCGCCCACCGCCGGATCTTCCGCTTCCGCCGCCTCAAGCTGAGCCGCCTCACGCGCGCGCACCGCTTCGCCGATCTCGATGAGCCGCTGCAAGGCAGGATCGACCTCGCCTGACCCGCCCACGCGCAAGGTCGGATCGGGCTGAAGCTTGCCTTCTACCAGCGCTTGTTCAAACGCACGGTCCATCCGTTCTACCGCCTCGTTCAGCATGTCGGGAAGCGCCCCGGGTTCGTCCGCCTTCAGCGTGAAGCTTGCAAGAACACGGCTGTCAGGACCGTAGCGCGCGGTGAAGACGCCGCGGATCGGGCCTCCGGGAAACTGGTGTTCGAGGCGTACCGTGGGAATAAGGACATCGGCCGCGTTGTATTGATCAAGCGTGCTGCGCCACCAGGTCCGACTGCGCCGGCCGGTCTGCCCGAAGTTGAGCAGCAGGGAATCCCCGCCCGCTCCACTGGGCCGGACATAATCGATCCGGCTGGTCCCCGGATTGAATTCAGCCCAGGCGCGCTGCCACGGATTGCGCACTTCAAAAGCGGTGTAGGCGCCAGCGCTGACACTCACGGGAATAATCAGCATCGGCGCCGAAGGCCGCGCCCGCGCCGTATCGCCGAGATAGCGGCCTGCGCGTTTGCGATCAAAGATCACGCCAAGTGTTGCGATGTATCGCCTTGGCCCCAATTGTTCGCGCTGAATGACGATAGACGAGACAAGCCCTGCCAGCTCGTTGTCCGATATCTTGGGCCCACCCGCTTTCTCCCACGCCAGCCGCTGCGCCAACTCCCAGCCTTCGCGCCGGGCCTCCTGCGGGCTGGATCCGGTCACATCAATCTCGATCCCACGAATCTGAATATCGGCACTGGTCGCGGTTGGCGTGATACCGCGATCCCCGCCCACCTGCGCCAGAGCAATCGCATAGGCCCCCGCCATCAGCGCAAGCGCAACCAGAGCCGCCCCGGCTCGATCGAACCAGCGGGAAGCAGAAAGCGCCTCGAATATCGGGCGGGCAGTGTGCGCAAGTGTCGCCATCGGGGAAATCCCGAGGGTCTTTGCCCAATGGCGAGTGGAATTCCAAGTCTGAAAGGCTAAAGCCGGGGTATGAGTGGCAAGAACACCCCCGATACTGGCCCCGATACTGGCCCCTATACCTACGCCGATGCGGGCGTCGACATTGCCGCGGGCAACGCTCTGGTGCGCGCGATCGCGCCTTTGGCCAAGGCCACCGCCCGCCCTGGCGCCACCAGCGAGCTGGGCGGGTTTGGCGGCTTTTTCGATCCGAAAGCAGCAGGCTACACCGATCCGCTGCTGGTCGCGGCCAATGATGGCGTGGGCACCAAGCTGAAATTGGCGATCGAGTATGACCGGCACGACACAGTGGGCATCGACCTTGTCGCGATGTGCGTCAACGACCTCATCGTCCAGGGCGCCGAGCCGCTTTTTTTCCTCGACTATTTCGCCACCGGGCACCTTGAAAACGGGATCGCTGAGCGCGTCATTGCAGGCATTGCAGAGGGCTGCAAGCAAGCGGGCTGCGCGCTGATCGGAGGCGAGACGGCTGAAATGCCGGGCATGTATGGCGATGGCGATTATGACCTTGCTGGTTTTTGCGTCGGTGCGGTTGAGCGCGGCGAACAATTAACCGGTGAGCGCGTCAAGCCGGGCGACATGCTGCTGGGCGTTGCGTCTTCGGGCGTCCATTCCAACGGCTATTCGCTGGTGCGACGCTTGGCGCAGGATCGCGGCTGGCAAATGGATGCACCCGCATCGTTTGATCCCGCGCGCTCGCTGATCGATACTTTGATCGAGCCCACGCGGATCTATGTCGAGAGCCTGCTCCCGCTGATCCGCGACGGGCTGATCCATGGCCTCGCGCACATTACGGGCGGCGGCCTGCTGGAGAATATCCCGCGTATCCTGCCCGAAGGCGCCGAAGCGCGGATCGATGTCGAATGCTGGCCGCAACCAGCGCTGATGCAATTTCTCCAGCAAGAGGGCGCGATCGAACCTGCTGAGATGGCGCGGACCTTCAATTGCGGCCTTGGCATGGTGATCGCAGCCGACATCAACCGCTATCACGAGGTGATCGCGCAGCTGACCGAAGTTGGCGAGAGCGTGCATATCATCGGCAAAATCTGGCCGGGCGAGCGCAGCTGCATGGTGCAAGGACCGCGCGGGCTATGGTCGGCCAAAGAGGATTGGGAGGTCACCCATCGTGCCTGACGCGGCGCGCTCCAAAGCCCCTGAAGCGGCGCGATCCAAAGCCAAGGTCGCCATCTTCATCTCGGGCACTGGCACCAATATGGCAGCCCTGCTCTATGCCAGCCGACTGGCCGATGCGCCGTTTGAGATCGTCCTTGTCGCCAGCAATTGCACGGATGCAGAGGGGCTGGCGCTGGCGCGGCTTGAAGGCATCGCCACGTTCGTCCACTCGCACAAGGGGCACACGCGCGAAGAGCACGACGCTGCGATGGAAGCCGCCGTGCGCGATGCGGGTGCGCAATACATCGCACTGGCGGGCTATATGCGCATCGTGTCCGACGAATTTGCCGAGCGCTGGGCGGGACGTTTGCTTAACATCCATCCCTCGCTGCTGCCCAAGTATAAGGGGCTCGACACCTATGCTCGCGCAATTCTCGCGGGCGATGACTATGCTGGCGCGAGCGTCCATCTGGTGACACCCGAACTCGACGCTGGAGAGGTTCTGGCTCAGGCCAAGGTCGCGATTGCGCCGAGTGACACGCCAGACACCCTCGCCGCGCGGGTCAAACTGGCCGAGCACCAGCTTTATCCGCGCGCGCTCGCCGATTATGTGAGCCGCGGGAACGATCCCGAGCACCTCTATGCTCGCGTTGCTGATCTGGCCCTCGCTCTGCCCGAATCCCACGCGCGTGACAGCCACGGATCGCCCGGCTTTCGCGTCGGCACTGAAAAATCGGGCAAATTCTTCGCTCATTTCTCTCAACAGCACCACGGCAGCGAGCATATCGCGGTGCTCGTGAAGACCAGCGGAATGGAGGAATTGCTCGACCTCGTCGAAGCGCAGCCGGAGACCTATTTCAAGCCCGCTTATTACGGCGCAAGCGGCTGGATCGGGTTGATCCTCAACCGCCCCGATGTAGATTGGGGGCATGTCAGCGAATGGCTGGAGAGGAGCTGGAGGGCCAACGCGCCCGCGCGCCTGACCAAGTTGCTCGACGCCGCTGACCAATTCTGAACCCAGAGCTGTGAAGCCCCCACCCCCTCGCCCCCATCCACTGGCCCGAAGCCCGAGGGTGGATCAGGCCAACCGCTTCTTCGCAAAAGCGTGGGAGAAGGGCTGGCTTCCGCCGCCTTTACTCGATGCTGAGGCCTTGTGGGAGAGCGCGGCGAAACCCTTGCGCGATACCGCAGCCGCCGCTGAACATGCAGAGCGCAGCACCGAAGATGTCGCTGATTTTCGTGAACGATTGGACCGGCTGACGAAGGCGGCGCGCGACGAGGCCGATCTCAATCCGCTTGGCCGGGTGATGGCGCATGGGCAGTTGGAGCGCGTGATCCGCAACCGGCTGCGCATGGGGGCTGTATGGCTGCGCCGACCCGACATGGCACGCACACCCCTTGCCCCGCCGGTCATCGTGCTTGGCCATATGCGCAGCGGCACGACGCGCATCCACACCCTGCTCGCCGCTGATCCCGCGCATGCGCATACGCGCTATTGCGATGCCTTTCACCCCGTGCCCGGCACAGCCGTTGACCTGCGTGAATGGGCAGCGGCGTTCGAGATCGGCTTTCTCTCAGCGCTCAATCCCTGGCTGCAATCGATCCACCCCATCGCCAGCACCGCGGTGGAGGAGGAATTGGGATGGCTCGCGGGCGCACTCCAGCATTCGATTTACGAATCGCAATGGCGCGTGCCGTCTTACTCTGCCTGGAGCGAGGCGCGCGAGGCAGGGCCTGTCTACCGCGAATTTGACCGTGTTTTGCGCACCGATGCCGCGCATCGTGGCAATGTAGCCCGTCCGCGCATTATGAAAGTACCGGTCTTCTCTGAAAACCTGCCCGAATTGTTAAGCGCCTTTCCCGATGCCCGGTTGATCCTTGCCACCAGAAGCCTTGGCGATGTGCATCGCAGTGCGGTCTCGCTGGTGGCAAACCAGATGGCGGTCCAGTGTGACACATGCGATCTCGCCGCAATCGAAGCCGAATGGCATCGTAAGATCACCATGCGCGAAGAGCGCCGCGCCGCCGCGCTCAAGCGTTGGTCCGGCCCTGTTACCGAGCTTTCCTTCGAAGAGATCAACACCGATTGGGAAAGCGCCATCACGCGCGCCTATCAAGAGCTTGATCTGGACCTGACCCCGGCAGCGCTGAGCGCTATGCGCCAGGTCGCCGCGCGCAACCAGAAGGGCGCGCACACAGCTCACTCCGCCCAGCTTTCCGGGTTCAGCCGCGCATAGAAACAGGGCCGCCCGTCACCGGGCAGCCCTTCTCAAAAACCTGAATGGCAGAACCTAGCCGACGATCTCGTCGTCGTTGAAGAAAAAGGCGATTTCGATCGCGGCGTTCTCTTCGCTGTCTGAACCGTGCACCGTGTTCTCCCCGATCGAAAGTGCGTGGGTTTTGCGGATCGTGCCTTCGTCAGCGTCGGTGGGGTTGGTCGCTCCCATCACTTCGCGGTTCTTGGCAACGGCCTCTTCGCCTTCGAGGACCTGTACGACCACCGGCTCGCTGATCATGAACTCAACCAGTTCGCCAAAGAAGGGGCGCTCAGCATGAACCCCGTAAAAGCCTTCGGCCTGTTCCTTGGTCATGTGGATGCGCTTGGACGCGACGACGCGCAGACCTGCACCCTCCAGCATCGCGGTGACCGCGCCGGTCAGGTTGCGACGCGTGGCGTCCGGCTTGATGATGGAAAAGGTGCGGGTGACCGCCATGATTGTGTTCCTTGATGAAGAGCGCGCGGACGCGACAGTGGAGAAGTTTCGCGCGGCCCCTAACCCTCGCGCAGTCGCAATTCAAGTTTCGAATGAAACCACCATCTGCAAGGGGACAAGAGCGCCCGCAGCGCGCTCTTAATCCGGTTGACGCCCGATTGTCAGTTGCGCGCTTGTTCCGGCGCCTTCGGGCGTCGCCATGATGGAAAAAGTCAGCCCTTCAGCGGACTGGCCGCCAATGATCTGGCCTTCGTTGACCGACATTTCCATCTCGATTTTGATTCCAGCCTTCTCGGCCTGAGCTTTGTAGAATGCCGCAACCTTTTGGGCGCTGTCCGCGCTCGACATGTTCAGCAAGACGCCCGAACCCTTTCCCTGGTTCACCACCGTGTTCGAAACAACCTCAGCCCCCGGATAAACCGTAAAGCCCGCCGGCAATTCGACGGGGACATCGGCACCGGAACGCATGGTCACGGTGCCTTCATCGGTTTTGATCGTAGCGGTGGTCTCGCCGGTCTCGCGGTTGATCGTGTAATCGCCCTCTTCGCCGTCTTCGCCGGTCAAAGTGCCTGACGTTTCCGCCCCGCAGCCCGCGAGAGCCAAAGTCACGGGTGCGCAAAAAGCATAGATCGCCCGCATGCTGGTTTCTCCCTTGTCTTGCCTTCCTTTTCACCCATCGCGGGCGGGAGCGCAAGCAATCAAGCGACCTTCACCCATTTGCCAGCATCCTGCCGGAAAAAAGCGCGTTCCAGCCCTTCCCGGTCCGACAGCGCTTTCCAGGTCTGGCGGGCGTGTTGAAGAGTGGCCTCGTTGAAGAGCAGAAATACGCGCGCGAATTCGGCTGCCTCGCGATAGGTGCCATCAGCCAGGATCGCGTGTGTGGCGCCGTTTCTCGCCTCCATAGTGTCTGAAAGCAGGATCGGTTGGCGCGGCGCCCCTGCATCGTTCGCCTCGCCATTGGCAAGAAAGGTGTGCGGGCCCGCCTGCCACAAACCCTTGGAGATCACCGCGCGCTGTTCGGCCTCGGCGCTGACGACCAACAGGCGCTCACCCCGATCGAGCACGCGCTGCGCGATGAGCGCGGTGACCTTTTCGACGGGGTCGTGGGAAAGCTGCCAGAAATCGATCTTCATGATCCGCCATATGCGCCGCGCGGCGAGCGATGTGTCAACCTTTTCGCGCGCGGCGGCAGCGATCAGAGCAATAGCGCACACTGTCCCAGTCGCGCTCCCATTTCTTGCGCCAGGTGAACGGGAGCCCGCAGGCAGCGCAGATCTTCGTGGGCAAATCGGATTTCTTGCGCATCTTGGCCATGGCGCGCGTTCATCAGCTCCCTGGTGGATTACCTGAGCGAGGTCAGCCTTCGTAATTGTCCGCGACGATCCGGTCGATCAGCCTTGCGCCCCAGCCCGTTGCGCCCTTTTCGTGGGCGTGGCCCGGTTTTTCCGACCACACAGTGCCGGCAATGTCGCAATGCGCCCAGGGCGTACTGTTCTTGATGAACCGCCCGAGAAATTGCGCGGCCGTGATCGATCCGGCCGGGCGCGGACCGACATTCTTCATGTCGGCAATCGGCGAATCAATCAGCTTGTCATAAGCGGGCCCGAGCGGCATGCGCCACAGCTTGTCACCCGTGCTGAAGCCCGCGGAGAGCATCTGGTCCGCCAGTTCATCATTGTTGGAATACAAGCCCCCGTGATCGTTGCCCAGCGCGATGATCATGGCACCTGTCAGGGTCGCAAAATCGACGATACGCGCGGGGTTGTAGACCTCCTGCAGCCAATGCAGCGCGTCGCACAGAACCAGCCGCCCTTCCGCATCGGTGTTGAGCACTTCCACTGTCTGTCCGCTCATCGTGGTGACCACATCGCCGGGGCGCTGAGCATTGCCATCGGGCATGTTTTCAACCAGGCCAATAACGGCAATGATATTGGCTTTGGCGCGGCGCTTGACGAGCGACAGCATGCCGCCTGCAACAGCGCCCGCGCCGCCCATGTCCCACTTCATGTCTCCCATTCCCGGGGGCGGCTTCAGCGAAATTCCACCTGTGTCAAAAGTAACGCCCTTGCCGACAAATGCGGTGGGCCGCTCGCCCTCCTTGCCACCGTTCCAGCGGATCGCCAGCAGCCGGGATTCGCGCCGCGAGCCCTGCCCAACCCCAAGCAGCGCGCCCATGCCGAGCTCTTCCATCGCCGGCTCGTCAAGCACGGTGATCTCAGCGCCCGTACCATTGAACGCCTCTTCGCACATGGTGACAAAGCTCTCTGGGTAAAGGATATTGGCAGGCAGGGTGACGAGATGTTTGGTGAAGGCCACCCCTTCGGCGAGGGCAGCGTTGCGCTCCCATGCGGCTTGTGTGCCATCGGGCGCATTTATGACATGGACGGTCTCAAGCGACACGCGCTTTTCGGCCGCCAGCTTGGTGCGGTATTCATCAAAGCGCCAGGAGCGCAGCTTCATCCCCAACAACGCACCTGCCGCCTCTTCGCCCGAGAAATCCGCATGGCCAAGGTCCAGCACCATTTCGGTCTCGCCCGAGGCGATGTATTTCGCGGTCAGCGCAGCGCCTGCCTTTTCGACGTTGTGCGCTCGCGCATCTCCATCAACCTCTCCCGCACCCGCCAGCGCGAGCCGTGTCAGCGCGCCTTCGCTCATCGCAAAATGTTCAAACACCTGACCTGCTCGACCGGCAAACCGGGCCGCTTTCGCCCCGTCAATCAGCGCTGCATCAAGGCCATCAGGCGTGTCGTTCTGATTGACAATCCGCGCAATAAGGCGGGCGGTGGCCGGAGCCGACGAAGTGAAATGGATTTGCATGAAGTCCTCATCAGTACATCACGTCATAAGATCGGGCGACGAGCGCGACGCGTGGGTGTAATCAGCCAATGCATGAGCGGTGCAAAAGGGGCCGAAAAGGGCTGTGAATGGCAATTGCGATTAAGCGCCAGCGATGCAATAGGCAAGCCATGTCGCCAGCTTCCAGCTTTGCGCCGAGGCCGCCAATCTCGCAGCGCGCGCGCCGCATGTGCGCATCCCGGCTGGCGCTTGCTGTGGCGCTTGGCGGGGTTTCCTGTGTTTGGGGTACCGCTGCTGTTGCGCTGGGCCCCTCGCTTGTTTCCATTCAGACGGGCGCGGCGGATGCACCAACGCCGCCGGGTGAGGTGGCGCCGGAGAACGCAACGCCCGGTTTGGGCGAAGAGGTGCAGTTCGAAGCCGAACAGCTCGCCTATGACAGCGAAAACGACACCGTCATTGCGCGCGGCAATGTGGTGCTGCGCAGCGCGGATCGATCAGTCCGCGCCGATGAGGTAGTCTGGGCACGCTCCGAGGGACGCATTTACGCAGCGGGCAACATCCGCCTTGTCGATGAGCGCGGTAATGTCCTCTACACCGAAGCGGTCGAGCTCACCGAAACGTTTGAAACGGGTGCGATGAATCGCTTGCTCATAGCCCTTCGCGCAGGCGGGCGACTCGCCGCGCAATCGGCGACGCGCGGGCAGGACGGGACCGTGTTGTTGACCGACGCCGCCTACACCGCCTGCGCGGTTTCCGATGAGAAAGGCTGCGACAAGGATCCAAGCTGGCGCATCACGGCAGACCGTGTCGAGTTTGACCCGGCGACCAACAAGGTCGGTTTTGAAGGTGCGATGCTTGAACTGTTTGGTCAGCGCCTGCTGCCGCTGCCAGGGCTGACGATCCGCACTGACGGGCGAGCGGAAACAGGCTTCGTCAATCCCAATTTCCGGGTAACCAATGTCAACGGCGTTGAGGTTTCCGGGCAGTATTACTGGCGCATCGCTGACAATCAGGACCTGACGCTGGGTGCAAGCATCTTCAGCGATGTGGCACCTTTGGCCTCGGCAACCTGGCGCCACCTTACGGGCAAGGGCGCATATCAGATCACGGGTTATGCCACCGCCTCAACCCGCGTTTCCGATTTTACCGGGGTCACCACCACCGAAGAAAGCGACCCTCGCGGCTATCTGTTTGCCAATGGCCGCTTCCAGTTTACGCCCGAATTGAGCCTGACAGGATCAATTCGGCTGGCGAGTGACCGAACGTTTCTGCGCCGGTACGATATCAGCCGCGATGACCGGCTGCGATCAACCATCAATCTGGAACGGATCGACAACAAGTCCTATCTGAGCCTTGCGGGATGGGCGACACAGACGCTGCGGATCAACGCCGAGCAGGGGCAGATACCGGTCGCGATACCCGCCTTTGACTATCGCCTTAACCTGGAAGACCCGGTGCTAAGCGGTAATGTCCAATTGCAGGCCAATACGCTGAGCCTGGTTCGCGAAGATGGTCAGGACACACAGCGCGCTTTTGCAGGCGCGCGCTGGGACCTGCGCACACTGACCGATTGGGGCCAGGTGGTGACCTTCAGCGCTCTGGCACGCGGCGATGTCTATTACACCCGGGACACGCTTTCCACCCAGACCGAAATCTATCGCGGCAATGAAGGCTGGACGGGGCGCGCCGTCGCCCTGGGTGCTCTCGATATCGAATGGCCGTTTGTCAGCAATGCTTTTGGCGGCACGCAGGTGCTTACCCCGCGCGTCCAGTTCGTGGTCGCGCCTCCGATCCGCAACCTGGCTGTCCCCAATGAAGACGCGCGCGCGATTGACCTTGAGGATTCCAACCTGTTCGCGCTCAACCGCTTTCCCGGATATGACCGGGTCGAAGACGGCTCGCGCGTGACCTGGGGAGTGGATTGGGAGCTGACCAAGCCGGGCTGGAGAGTGAAGACCAATATCGGCCAGTCCTATCGCATCGACACACAAAGCGATGCCTTTCCCGATGGGACCGGCCTTTCGGAGCGGGTTTCGGACTTTGTCGGACGCACAGAAGTGCGCTGGCGCAATTTCCTCCAATTCACGCACCGCTTCCGGCTCGACAAGGACAATCTGACGATCCGCCGCAATGAAATTGACGCCGCGGTGGGTACCAAGCGGACGTATGTCGAACTGGGCTATCTGCGCCTCAACCGCGATATCACCGAGGTGGAGGATTTGCAGGACCGCGAAGAAGTCCGGGCCTCTGCGCGTGTGGCATTTGATCGCTACTGGTCCGCTTTTGGCTCCGGCGTGTTCAACCTGACGAGTGCCGACGAAGACCCTGTTTTTGAACCCGATGGCTTCGAACCGATCCGCACTCGGCTCGGCGTTGCCTATGAGGATGACTGCATCGAATTCGGCTTTACCTGGCGACGCGACTTCATCACCGCAGGGGACGCGGCACGTGGAAACTCCTTCCAGCTATTCTTCGCGTTGCGCAATCTTGGCTTTAACTGATCGCGCCGCGCCTCCGCGACCTTCCACATCAACGCTTACCCGCGCGTTCACCAAGCGTTGGCATGTGGCTAAAAAGTCGCTAATGGCTCCGTTCTCGAGGCGTGGCTTGGCTCAGCGCCGGTTCAGATGACGCGGTTTACGCCGCGCGCTGGACACCAGAAAGCCAACAGGGAACATCACCGCTTCGACGCGCAAGAGGGGCTGCGCGATCGAATATTGGACGACACATTCGGGACAGAAACGTGACTTTGAAAGCCTTCTTCAAATCCTTGGGATCCTTTGGCCTTGCCACCCTGATCGCTTGTGGTGCAGCGCCGATGGCCGCGTCAGCGCAAACGGTTGCCCAACCCACGATGGACAACCCGCTCGGCCTGCCGGATGAAATCAACATTATTGGTGAGAACAATCCCAATATGCGCACCGCGACTGCGGTGGTGAACGGGTATGTGATCACCGGCACCGATGTCGCGCAGCGTGTGGCTCTGGTGACGGCAGCTTCGAAAGCTGACGTATCCGAAGAAGAGCTTAATCGGCTGCGCATCCAGGTGCTGCGCAATCTGATTGACGAGACGCTCAAGATCCAGGCTGCGGCACAGCTCGAAATGCGGGTTGAGCGCGCGCAGATCATGCAGACCTACAATCAGTTGGCGGCGCAGAACTTCCCCGACAACCCCGGCAAGATGGATGAATATCTGTACTCCATCAATTCCTCGCCCCTCGCGCTGCAACGCCAGATTGAAGGAGAGCTCGCATGGGAAAACCTACTGCGGCGCAACGTCAACCCGTTTGTCAACATCGCGGCAGAAGAGGTTGAGGAAGTTCTCAAGCGGCTGGAGGCATCGCGCGGCACCGAAGAGCATCGTCTGGGCGAAATTTATCTCTCCGCCACGCTGGAAAACCGCGAAGCGGTGCTGCAGAACGCGCAGCAAATCGTTGCCCAATTACGCCAGGGCGGCAGCTTTGTGGCGTATGCGCGCCAGTTTTCCGAGGCGTCCACCGCAGCGGTCGGCGGTGATCTGGGCTGGCTGCGCCTCGCGCAATTGCCCCCTGCGCTTGCGAACGCTGCGCAAGGTATGCAGCCTGGTCAATTGGTGGGACCGATCGAAATTCCCGGCGGCTTTTCGATCCTTTACCTGATTGACCGGCGCCAGGTCCTCACCGCCGACCCGCGCGATGCGCTTCTGAGTCTGAAGCAGATCTCCGTCGCGTTCGAACCTGGCATCACGCAGCCCGAAGCGGAGGCGAAGATCGAACAATTCACCACCTTCCTTGAAAGCGTGCGCGGCTGCGCCGATGCTGACCGCGCCAGCCAGGCCATCGGCGCAAGCGTGGTAACCAACGATCAGATCCAGGCCCGCCAACTGCCCGAGGCGCTACAAAATCTCATCCTGCAGTTGCAGATCGGCCAGACAACGCCCGCCTTTGGCTCTGCCGAGGAAGGTGTTCGCGTGCTCATGCTATGTGGCCGCGATGATCCAGCGCCCGCCAGTGCGCCCACTTTCGCATCGGTCGAACGGCAAATGGAAGAAGAGAAGATCAACAAGCGCGCTCAGCGTTACCTGCGCGATCTGCGCAATGATGCGTATATCGTATACAATTGACGACGCCGCGCCCGCTTAACTCTGCCTCGCCGCCTCTGGCGCCTCCTCTGGCGCCCGACGCGGCGCTGGCGGTGGCGCTGGGTGATCCTTCGGGTATCGGACCGGAATTGATCGTCGCTGCGTGGCAGGCGCTGAACTCCGATCGAAAGCTGGCGCATCCGTTTTTCGCGGTGGGTGGTCTGGAGGTACTGCGCGCGGCGGCCATGATGCGCGGGATGGAGTGCGAGCTCATTCCGATCGCGCAAAGCTCCGAAGCAGCATCTGCCTGGAAGGCCGGGCTCCCCGTTCTGACGGGGCCGGACGTAGATTACACGCCGGGCACCCCTTCTCCTGCTGGCGCGCGCCTTGCGCTCACTTCGCTTGAATGGGCGACACAGATGGCGCTGCGCGGCGAAGTCGCCGGGATTGTCACCGCGCCTGTTGCCAAGACGGAGTTGACTGCGATTGGCTTTGGCTTTCCGGGCCAAACCGAATTCCTCGCCGATGCGTGCAAGCTCGCAGCCGATGACGCGGTGATGATGCTTGCCGGGCCAAGCCTTCGCACCGTGCCAATTACGGTCCATTGCGCGTTGTCCGAGGTTCCTGGTCGGCTGACGCCCGAACGGATCATTCACAAGGCCGTTGTCACGCACCTTGCTCTCAGACACGATTTCGGACTGGCTCAGCCGCGCATCTTTGTTGCCGCTCTCAACCCACATGCGGGCGAGAATGGGCAGTTTGGCGACGAAGAGGAGCGCATCATTGCCCCTGCGATTAAAGCCCTGCGCGCCAAAGGGCTTGATGTAACAGGGCCAGTGCCGGGCGATGCCTTGTTCATGCCGCGCGCGCGCGAAGCCTACGACGTTGCCCTGTGCATGTATCACGATCAGGCGCTGATCCCGCTCAAGGCGCTGGAAGTGGACGAGGGGGTCAACGTGACGCTTGGCCTGCCGATAATCCGGACCTCGCCCGATCACGGCACGGCGTTCGATATCGCCGGCAAGCGCAAGGCCGATCCCGGCGCCATGATTTCAGCAATCCGCATGGCAAGCGCCTGCGCCGCCGCGCGCGCTGCGATCCCTGCGCACGGCTGAACGGCATGACCAATTTGCCGGAACTGCCGCCCATCCGCGACGTGATCGCGCGCCATGGCCTCTCCGCGTCCAAGGCTCTTGGGCAGAACTTCCTGCTCGACGAACAATTGCTTGACCGCATCGCTGCCATTCCGGGCGATCTTGAAGGGGAGCGCGTGCTCGAAGTGGGGCCGGGCCCCGGCGGGCTGACCCGTGCGCTGCTGCGCGCCGGAGCGCTGGTCACTGCCATCGAGATGGATCGCCGCTGCCTGCCCGCTCTGGCCGAACTGGGCGGGGCATTTCCCGGCCAGCTCACCGTGATCGAAGGCGATGCGATGAAGCTCGATCACGCCGCAATCACGAACGGTGAGCCGTACCATGTCGTCTCCAACCTGCCCTATAATGTCGGTACCTCGCTGTTCGTTAAGTGGCTTTCAGGCGAGCCTTGGCCGCCGCAATGGCGCTCCCTTACACTCATGTTCCAGCGAGAAGTGGCCGAGCGCATCGTCGCTAAGCGGGGAACATCGGCCTATGGCAGGTTGGCAGTGCTGGCGCAGTGGCGCGCGCAGGCAAAGTTGGCAATGAAACTCCACCGCAGCGCCTTCACGCCGCCGCCCAAGGTGATGAGCGCCATAGTCCACGTAACACCCTTGGAGGCGCCCGCAGGCGTATCGGCACGCACGCTCGAACGCCTCACCGAAGCCGCCTTTGGCCAACGCCGCAAAATGCTGCGCCAGAGCTTGAAAGGGCTAACAGGCGCCCTCGATGCGCTCACAAGTGCGGGAATCGATGAAACTCGAAGAGCGGAAACGCTAAGCGTTGCTGAATTTATAGCGGTCGCTCGATGCGATCAGGCTGCTAGTCAGCGATGAAGCGGAGACGTTTGCAAAATACTACACTGGGAATTCAATAAAGGCTGTACGATCAGGGAGAATAGCAGGAATTCGGAACAGAACCTTTTTTTATCTGTTGATTAGATAAAGAAAGGAAATTTACTATGAGCCCCATCGCTATCATGATGTTTTTCATCCTCGCTTCCGCCGCCACGCTAGCCTTTTGGCAATATACGAAGGCAAAGAAGAAGCTCCCCGAGGACACCTCGCACATCACGCCGGGTCAGACACTCCAGCAAATGGATCGCGCTTCGCAAGATCCGTACAAGACCACGCGCGGAACCAAGAAGGATCCGCTCAAGTCATAAATCTATGATCAACG
>JBCBKF010000011.1:0-21480 GCA_038522255.1 Pseudomonadota bacterium | reverse complement strand
GGCGCGCACCGGTCCGCCTCACTCGCTTTCGCGCCGACCAGAGCAAAATCGAACTGGTGGTCGTGGGCCGCACGGTCACGCTTGATCCGCTCGAAGGTATCGCGGTGACGACCCGCAAGCGCGAACTGATCGCGGAAGGCGAACTGGTCTTTGTCGGCTACGAAGCCCAGATGCCGATTGAGAGCGTCATGGGCAAAGTGGTGCTGATGCTGGCCGATGAGAGCCTCAATCCCGAACGCCGCATCCTGTTCGAAGCCAAACGGGCAAGCGCGGTGATCGTGGTCCCCGATGTTGAGAACGCGATTGAGGGCGCCTTTGTCTTGCGCGTGCGACAGGAAGCGGGGCGCGAGCGGGTGGCTCTGACCGGTGAGATCGATGAGGCCTTTGCCGTGGTAGCTTCCACCCAAGCGATGGCGCGCACATTTGGCAAAGCGCGGTGGGACGCCTTGCGCGGAGCCGCGCGCGAGGCGGATTTCACCCCCATCGCGCTCGACGCGCTCGTGAACATCGAAGCCACCTCTGAGCGCCGCGACTTTACCAGTTACAACGTGCTGGGCCGCCTTCCGGGGACCAAGCCCGATGCCCAGGCTGTGCTGCTGATGGCGCATTGGGACCATCTGGGCGAGTGCGCGCCTCTTAGCGCTCAGGATCGGATCTGCAATGGCGCAGTCGACAACGCCAGCGGGATTGCCTCCGTGCTCGAACTGACGCGGCGTCTCGTTAAAACCGGGCCCTATGAGCGTGACATCTACGTCCTAGCCACCAGCGCTGAGGAGCTCGGCCTACTGGGCGCCAAGGCCTTCGCCGCCAACCCGCCGATACCGCTGGACAGCCTTGTGGCTGCGTTCAATTTTGATAGCGTGGCGATCGCGCCCGCGGGATCGCCAATTGGCTTTATCGGCGAGGGTCGCACACCACTTGATCCCCTTGTGCTGCAAACCGTGCTCGAAACCGGACGCGACCTTGGCAATCGCGATTTTGCCGAGCGTTTCATTGAGCGACAGGATGCGTGGGTCCTGCTGCAAAAGGGGGTGCCCGCGATCAAGCTTTCCAGCAGCTTTGCCTCACCGATCACATCACAGCCTTACTTTGAAAATCACTATCACAAGCCGTCCGATGAAAGCGATATGATCGAACTGGGCGGCGCAATTGACGATCTGCTCCTCCACGAGGTTCTTGTGCAGCGCCTGGCCATTTGGGCTGGCACGCGCCCCTGACCCTAGCGCCCTGCGTGGCATTCGGGCGGTGATACCGCCGCTTGTCCCCTAGCGCGGGCGCGCCATCCGACCTACATGGCCCTGCACCCGATTCTCTGACAGCGAATGAAAGTGCACCGCAAAATGGACATCACCCTTGGCCTTACCTTTGACGATGTCCTGCTGCGTCCGGCTGAAAGCAACGTGCTCCCATCGATGGCGGACACCAAGACGCAGCTGACGCGCGAAATCGGTCTCAATATCCCGATCCTGTCCGCCGCGATGGATACCGTGACCGAGGCCGATATGGCGATTGCGATGGCGCAATTGGGCGGGATTGGCGTCCTTCACCGCAATTTGGAAACCGATGAACAGTGCGCCGCAGTGCGCGCGGTCAAACGCTTTGAAAGCGGCATGGTGGTCAACCCGATCACGATCGGGCCGGACGCAGTATTGGGCGAAGCGCAGGAGTTGATGCAGCAGAACCGGATCAGCGGCATTCCCGTGACCGATCCTGGGGGCAAGCTTGTCGGCATTCTCACCAATCGCGATGTGCGCTTTGCCGAAAACCCCGCCCAGCCCGTGCGCGAGCTGATGACGACCGAGAACCTTGCAACCGTGCCTTTGGGAACCAGCCAGGAGGATGCGCGCCGCCTGCTCCACCAACGCCGGATCGAAAAGCTGCTGGTGGTTGATGGCGACTTTAAGTGCATCGGCCTGATTACGGTGAAGGATATCGAAAAGGCGGTTACCTATCCCGATGCCACGAAAGACGGCGCTGGCCGGCTGCGCGTGGCGGCGGCGACGACTGTTGGTGACAAGGGTTTTGAGCGCACAGAGGCTTTGATTGATGCCGAGGTTGACGTCGTCATCATCGACACCGCGCACGGCCATAACCAGGATGTCAGCCGCGCGGTCGAGCGGGTGAAGGCGCTGTCCAATTCGGTGCAGGTTGTCGCGGGCAATGTTGCGACGGCGGAGGCGACCCGCGCGCTGATCGATGCGGGTGCGGATGCGGTCAAGGTCGGCATTGGTCCGGGCTCGATCTGCACCACCCGCGTGGTCGCAGGCGTGGGCGTGCCACAATTGACGGCGGTCATGGAAAGCGCAGCCGAAGCAGCCAAATCGGGCGTACCGGTGATCGCAGATGGCGGGCTTCGCACCAGCGGCGATGCGGCCAAGGCGCTGGCGGCGGGCGCCTCTAGCGTTATGGTCGGCTCCATGCTGGCTGGGACGACAGAGAGCCCGGGCGAGGTGTTCCTATATCAGGGGCGCAGCTATAAGTCCTATCGCGGCATGGGCAGCGTCAGCGCGATGGCGCGCGGCTCGGCTGATCGCTATTTCCAGCAGGATATCTCGGCGCAAAAACTTGTGCCGGAAGGGATTGAGGGCCAAGTGCCGTTCAAGGGTCCTGCTGCTGAAGTGGTCCACCAACTGGTGGGCGGGATCAAGGCGGCGATGGGCTATACCGGGTCAGCGACAATCGCGGACCTTAAACAGCGCGCGCAATTTGTGCGGATCACCGGGGCGGGGCTCTCGGAAAGCCATGTCCATGATGTTGCGATCACCCGCGAGGCGCCCAATTATCCGACGCGTTGAAACTTGCGCGCCCGAATCCGTTGGCGCGTCCTCGCTCTATGCGCAGCCAAGGCTGCGCCCGCTACGGGCGGGCGGTCGCCCTTGCGGTCGCGTTGCGACCGAAAACGCCGTCGAGGCTGACGGCAAGAGGGATTTGCGATGATACCTGCGGCGCGCGTACAGGCCGCGATTGAGCTGCTCGACCAGATTATCGAGGCAGCGCGTGGCAAGGGCGCTCCGGCGGACCGGTTGATCGCGACATACTTCAAGACCCGCCGCTATGCCGGATCCAAGGATCGCCGGGCGGTGCGCGAACTCGTTTATCGCGCGGTGCGCCATTGCGGCGAGGTTCCGGTGAGCGGGCGCGCGGCGATGCTGGCGCTCGCTGAGGCGGACGCGGGTTTGTTGCCACTGTTCGATGGATCCACTCATGGCCCGGCTGCGATGCTTGAAGGCGAGCCGGTTGCTAAAATGGGCCTTGCGCCGCGCTGGCTCGCCGAGGCGTTAAGGCAAAGTGGGGTAGAGGAAGAGGCGGCGGCGGCGCTGCTGGGCCGTGCTCCGCTCGACATACGGGTGAACGCCCTGAAAGCAGATCGCACGACGATCGAACTGCCGGAGGATGGCGAGAGACTGATCGCGAGCCAGGCCCTGCGCTTTGCCACCGGCACCAATGCTGAAAGCTGGCCAGCTTATCGCGATGGCCTGATCGAAGTGCAGGATCACGGCAGTCAGCTGATCTGCGAGGCGATGCCGGTGCAGCCGGGAGATACGGTGGTTGATCTTTGCGCAGGGGCTGGCGGCAAGACGCTGGCGCTGGCGGCGCGGTTCGCAAACGCGATCAGCCTGGTCGCAGCGGACACGGATAAGCGGCGGCTTGGCAATCTGGCACCGCGAGCCGCGCGCGCCGGGGCTGCGATAGACCGGGTGGTGCTGCTCGATCCGGGGCGCGAAATGGAGGCGCTGGCGACGTTTGCAGGGGAGGTAGACCATGTCCTGGTCGACGCGCCTTGTTCCGGGACGGGCACGTGGCGGCGCAATCCCGAAGGACGCTGGCGGCTTGACGAGCGCGAACTGGCGCGGCTGATCGTCCTCCAGGACCGGATACTTGATCTGGCTGCGGGCCTGGTGCGGCCGGGCGGGGTGGTGACCTATGTCACCTGCTCGCTGCTGGATGCAGAAGGGGCGGACCGGATGGCGGCCTTCCTGGCGCGCCATCCTTGCTTCAAATCCAAGGCTCCCGCGATGAAGCTCGGCACACCGCGCGGGCCTGGCTATCGACTTGATCCGTACCGGGACGAGACAGATGGGTTTTTTGTCGCAATCGCACGCAGCTCATGATACGCCTAAGGGCTATGGCTAAGCCCTTGGTAACCCCGGCCATCGCGCCTCCCGACAGCGGATCAGCGCGGCGGGTTATCGCTCTGAAGGAGTTGTTCATGCGTTTTGCGCCCGCTGCTGCCGCACTCTCGCTGTTTCTCGCCACCACGGCCAGTGTCACCAGCGCGCAGGATCGAGCGCCGGACCCGCGGGCCGCATCGCTGATAGAGCAGGGTCAGGCCGCGCTCGCCTCAGGCGATACGCAGGGCGCGATCGACGCTTACGAAGCCGCTCTGGCGGTGGATCCGGGTTATACGCCGGTCTTTCTCGAGCTTGCTGAGGTTGCCCGCACCGAAGGGCTGCAAGGCAAGGCGATCAAGTACTACCGCGAAGCCCTGGCGCGCGATCCGGGCAATTTCGCGGCAATTTCAGGCGAGGGTGCAGCTTTGGTTGAAAAGGGCGCGCTTGAAAAAGCCAAGCGCAACCTTGCGCGTTTGCAAAGCCTGTGCGGCGATGCCTGCCCTGAAACACTAAGCTTGGCGGTCACGATCGAAGCAGGGCCCCCGGCGCGCCTTGCTGCGGAGACCGCTGACAGCCAGAGCGCAAGCAACTAGTCGCCCGCAGATCGATTTTCGCTTCTGATCACAGCAGCGGAGCGAATTCAGCGACGAGCGCTGCGTAAACCTCGCGTTTGAAAGCCACGATTTTTTCGGGCAATTGCGCAGGTTCGAGCCAGCGATAGGCGTTGAATTCCGGCGGGTCGTGAGCGTCGAGCTTGATATCAGCTTCCTCGCCCAGAAAACGCCCGAGAAACCAGTGCTGCACCTGGCCGCGATACTTTCCCTTCCACACCTTTCCGAGCAATTCGGGCGGCAGATCATAGCGGTAAGGCCGTGCGGCGCGGGCTATGACTTTGACCTTGTCGGCGGTAATCCCGGTTTCCTCTGCGAGTTCGCGCAGGGCGGCGGCTTGTTCGTCTTCGCCCGGATCAATGCCCCCCTGCGGCATTTGCCAGGTGCCGTGCGCGCGCGTGTCAATCCGCTGGCCGACAAATATGAGGCCGTCCGCATTGGCGAGCATGAAGCCAGCGCAGGGGCGATAGGGAAGCGTGTTCAACCGATCTCTCCCAAGTGCAACTTCATGGCCGCAATGATGCGTTTCAGATCGCCCTGAGTGCTGGGGACGGCCTCGCGCAGGTTGACGAATGAGTGCGTTACGCCCTTCATCTCGATAAAGGTGAAGTCCGCGCCCGCATCGGCCAGCGCCTTGGCATAGTCGCGGCCCGAATCGCGGATTGGATCAAGGCTGGCGGTAATGAGAACGGTGGGCGGCGCGCTGGCATGATCGCCCAGAATGGGAAAGGCGCGCGGATCGCTCTCATCGGCGGCGTAGGATTCGCGGAACAGCTTCATCGATGCAGCTGTCAGGATGAAGCCATCGGCAAACTCAGCGTAGCTCGCTGAAGCGGTGAGATCGTTGGTTCCCGGGAAGATCGGGACTTGCAAGACCACGGGCACAGCGGCGGGCTTGGCGGCGAGCAACTGGCTGACAGCGATCGTTGCCGTGCCGCCCGCGCTGTCGCCAATTGTGATGATGCCAGTGGCCTCGCGCCCAAGCGTTTCGGGCGAAGATGCGACCCAGCGCGTGGCCGCTTCGCAATCGTCGATCGCGGCGGGGAAGGGTGCTTCAGGCGCGCGTCGGTAGTCCACTGCCACCAGCGGCATATCCATCAGCGCGGCGATTTCAGAGCACAATGCGTGGTGGGTTTCAAGGTCTCCGATCACGAACCCGCCGCCATGGTAGAAGGTGATGACCGGGCCAGGCTCGCGGGCATCGCGCGGATCATAGAGCCTTAGAGGGATATCTCCCGCCGGCCCCGGACAGAAGAGGTCCGTGATAACCGCAAGATCGCGTGCCGGACGATCGGCCATTGCATGGAAGGCCGCGTACGAAGCGCGCGCCTCCTCCAGCGTCATGTCAGCGATTGAGGGGCCATCGAGCCCGGCCATCATATCGAGCAGGCCTTTCATGTCGGGACGGATGAACGGGGTGGTTTTCATGATGTCGATCCTCTCAAGAATATCGGCCTTTGACGAGCCTATGCACCATCGCTAATCGCCTGAAAACAAGGAACGCGCATGGACAATCTGACACATGGTCTGACCGGAGCCTTGATGGGGCAGATGGGGCTCAAGAAGAAGACGGGGCTGGGTCTGGTCGCGCTCATACTGGGTGCCAATCTGCCCGATATCGATGTGGTCGGCCTGTTGTGGCTCGACAGCAGTGAGGCGCTGGGATTTCGTCGCGGGATCACGCATGGCCCTATCGGGGTGGTGCTTTTGCCGATAGGCCTGGCGGCGCTGCTGTGGGGTTTTGACCGCTGGCAAACTCGCCGGGGAAAGCGTCCACAGACCCGCGATCCGGTGCGCTTTATATGGCTCTACGTGCTGGGCCTGATCGGAGCGATTTCGCACACGGCCATGGATTGGCTTAATGTCTATGGCGTGCGGCTACTCTATCCGTTCGATACGAGCTGGTATTACGGGGACACCCTGTTCATTATCGATGTGTGGCTTTGGGCGATCCTGGCACTGGGCGTCTGGTTTTCGGCCCGTGCCGAAAAAAGGGGTGGCGCTGACCAGCGCCCAGCGTGGTTCGCGATGGGCGCTGCGCTTGTCTTCGTCGCGGCGAACTACGCGATCACCTTTTTCGATTACAATACAGGCGGGCGTTTTCGGGTGCCCTATCCACAGCGCTACATTTCAGCGCCGGTCCCCTTACAGTTCTGGAAGCGTGAACACATCGCGCAATTTGCAGGCGGTCGCTGGAACTCCAGTGAGTGGGAGGGCGTGCTGGTGGAGGGCGGCTATCGCCATTCAAACACGATCCAATGCGAGCTGCCTGATCTTGAAAGCCTGCGTGGCGGGAATTCTCAACTTGATGGTTTCCTGACATGGTCGCGTGCGCCGTTTGCCGAGGGCCAGAGCGATGGCTCAATCATCATGCGCGACGCGCGGTTTTATGATCCGCTCGTGCGCGATCGGTTCAGCGTTGCCTTGCCCGATGTGGAATGCGTGGAACTCCCCGCCGACTAGCGCGCTGTTCCTCACATGAGTGAGACCCAAATCGTCTGGCTGCGGCGCGACCTGCGGCTGGCAGACAATCCCGCCCTTGCTGAAGCTGCTGAACGGGGGCCGGTCATTGCCGTCTATGTGCTTGATGATGCGTTGGCGAAGAGCCATGCGCTTGGAGGCGCGTCGCGTTGGTGGCTGCACCATTCGCTCGCTGATCTTGCACGCAGGCTGGAAGAGCGCGGGTCGCGCCTGATCCTGCGGCGCGGAGATTGTATTGAGCATCTTGTCGACATTGCCGAGGAAACCGGTGCGGGCAGCGTCCATGCCAATCGGCATTACGAACCGTGGTGGCGCAATGCTGAAAAGGCGCTCGCCGAACGGCTTGATCTGCGCCGACACGAGGGCAATTTCCTCACTGTCATGGGTTCGATCAAGACAGGATCGGGTGGCCAGTACAAGATCTATACCCCGTATAGTCGTTCGGTTCGCGAGCAATTCCCTCCGCGCGACATTGTGGAAGAGCCTGCGCTTGAGGCACCAGCGCAGTGGCCCGCTTCCGATGAATTGGGGGACTGGAACCTCTTGCCCACCAAACCTGATTGGTCCGGCGGCATCGCTGAAGCCTGGGAGGTGGGCGAAGAGGCAGCGCATCGGCGGCTAGACTGGTGGGAGAACCATATCGATGACTATGACGACAAGCGCAATTTTCCCAGTGTTGACAAGGTTTCGCGCCTTTCGCCTCACTTGCATTTTGGCGAGATCAGCCCGGTCCAGATCTGGCACCGTTTCAAGCTGAAGCGTTCAGATGGGTGGCGGACCTTTGAAAGCGAACTCATCTGGCGCGATTATGCACAGAACACCGTCGCGCAATTCCCGCTCTACGCGCGTGACAATTACCGCGAGGATTTCGACCAGATCGAATGGCGCGATCCCGAAAATGATGACAGCGCCGCGCGCGACCTTGAGGCCTGGCAGCAGGGCAAGACGGGCTATCCGATTGTCGATGCCGGGATGCGCGAGCTTTACCAGACGGGCTGGATGCACAATCGTGTGCGCATGATCACCGCGAGCTTCCTGATCAAACACTTGCTCATCGATTGGCGCGAAGGTGAAAAGTGGTTCTGGGATTGCCTGGTCGATGCCGATTACGCATCGAACGCGACCAATTGGCAATGGACCGCGGGAACCGGTGTTGATTCCAACATGTTCAGCCGGATCATGGCGCCGCTCAGCCAGTCAGAAAAATTCGATTGCGCGGCCTATATCCGCAAGTTTGTGCCTGAGTTAGCCGATCTGGACGAACCCTATATTCACGACCCGGAGGAGTTTGGCCGACTGCCCGAAGGCTATCCGGCGAAGATCATCGCCCATCGCGCAGGACGCGAGCGCGCTCTTGAGGCCTACAAGGCGATGAAAGAGGGGTAAGCCGCGCTTGAGCGCTTGCTCGGCAAGGGGTGCGGGGTCTATTGGGGCGCGCATGAATGCGCAGGATGCTCGAGGTCAGGAATTGCTTAGCGGCGGAGACCGCTTCGCGCGTCGTCCCGGTCTCTTTTCTCGCCTTCTTGCCCCCGGATTTCGCGCGGTCGTGAATGCGGTTGATGCAGGGCTTGAGCGTGGTTCCATGCTCGCGCACTTGCCAGATGGGACGACCCGGCTGCTGGGTGGACGCGCGCCCGGCTTTGATGTTCGCCTGGAGCTGAAGGACTGGCGGGCGCTTTTGCGGCTGGCGACCAGTGGATCGATCGGGTGGTATCAGGCTTACGAAGCCGGTGAATGGGATTGCGACGATATGGTCGCGCTGTTCGCGGTCATGGGTGACAACGCTCGCTCGCTCGGGAATACGGCGCGGTCTTCTGGTCCGTTCAAGTGGGCGGCAAACCTTGCGCACCGTATTAATCGCAACAGCCGGTCAGGAGCAAAGCGCAATATTGCGGCGCATTATGACCTAGGCAATGATTTTTACCGTGCGTGGCTCGACCCCAGCCTCACCTATTCGAGCGCCATGGGTTTTGGCGAAAGCGTTGATGAAGGAGATCTCGAAGCAGCGCAGAGCGCGAAATATGACGCAATCCTTGCGCGTCTGGGCCAACCTGCGGATGCTCTCGAGATCGGCTGCGGTTGGGGCGCGCTTGCCGAAAGACTGGCTGAGACAGGCGCCAGAGTAACCGCGATCAGCCTGTCCGCAGAACAGCTGGAATGCGCGCGCGAACGCTGCTCGCCGTTCATCACTTTCGAGGAACGCGATTATCGCGACGTCGATGGCCAGTATGACGCGATTGCCAGTGTCGAAATGGTCGAGGCTTTGGGCCGTGAGTACTGGCCTGAATTTATGGACGTGATCGCCCGCAGCCTGAGGCCTGGCGGCCGGGCTGCAATTCAGTACCTCTCTTTCGCCGATGATCTGTTCGAAACCTATGCGGGCACAGCCGAATTTATCCAGGCGTATATTTTCCCCGGTGGCCTGTTGATCAAGACGAGTGAATTTCGCGCTTTGGCCGAAGAACGCGGGCTAATCTGGCATGATCAGCGTGATTTCGGGTCCGATTACGCAGAAACGCTTAGGATCTGGCGTCAGCGGTTTGACCGGGCGGTGGACGAAAACCGGCTGCCTGACGGGTTTGATGCGCGGTTTGTGCGACTTTGGCGGTATTACCTTGCCTATTGCGAGGCGGGCTTTCGATGCCGTAACGTGGATGTGCATCAAGTAACGCTGACGCGCAGATAGCGCGCAAAATCAGAGATAAAGCAGGAGAGGTCCCGCGTGATGAATTGTGCCAAATGGGTTTTGGCGTCCGGCACGGTCCTGGCGCTTGCAGGATGTGGTGGTTCGGCAGTGAGCGGGGTGGACAGCGCGCCGCCGCAACTGGCCCAAGTGCGCCTGCTGCCGCCACCTGAAGTCGATCCCGATGAATTGCAGGTATTGTTCTGGAACGATGCAGAGCGCACGCAGCGCTTTCGCGAAATGGAAAAATGGTTTGCGGGCCACGAAGTGCCCGCTGCCACCACGGTCACCACGCTCGATAAAGGCGATCCGCTGCCGGATGCGATCCTTCAGGACATTCGCAAAGCGATAGACACGACGAACGCGGCGGGCGTCATGGTCTGGCACGATGGCGCGGTGCGCTTCGAAGGGTATGGGCTCGACTTTGGCCCTGACCAGCGATGGACCAGTTTCTCAGTCGCGAAGAGCTTTACTTCAACCCTGCTCGGTGCAGCGATTGCCGATGGCTTCATCACGAGCCTGGCCGACCCGGTGACCCAATATATTCCAGAGCTCGTCGGTTCTGCCTATGATGGCGTAACCGTCAAACAGCTGGCGACCATGACCAGCGGCGTCGCCTGGAATGAGGACTACAGCGATCCTGAAAGCGATGTGGCGCAGATGAACCGCTTCGTGGTTGAATACGGTCCTGATGCAATCGTGGAACAGATGAAGCGCCTTGAGCGTGAAAGCGAACCTGGGACACAGTTCAATTACAAGACGGGCGAGACCAATCTCATCGGATTGCTGGTTGAAAACGCAGTCGGTCTTTCACTTGCCGAATACGCGCAGGAAAAGATCGTCGAACCTGCCGGCTTTGAAGACGGTCTGTTCTGGATGGTCGATCCGCGCGGGGGAAATATCGGTGGCTGCTGCCTGTCGCTCTCGCTCGCAGATTACACGCGCATGGGCGTCTTCGTGCTGAAAGGCGGCGTGGACGCTGATGGCAATTCGGTCGTGCCTGAGGACTGGTTTGCAGAAGCGGGCGCTTCGGTCGTGGATTTTGGCGATTCAGGCTATGGATATGGTTATCAGTGGTGGACGTATCCGGGTGGCAATTTCGGTGCCCAGGGGATCTTTGGTCAGTCGATCACGCTGGTGCCATCACAGGATCTGGTCGTTACCGTGGTGAGCAATTGGCCATCTGCCACGAGCAGCGCCAATCGTGCCACCTGGGGGGAAATCACAGCCAGGATCGCCGCTTCCGAAGGCTGATCCAGGCTGCGTCTTCCCTTGATCACGCCATCGGGCGGATGATGCCGGTGTTCGAATAGCGTTGCAGCACGTTGTCATGGACGATCGGGCTCAGCAATTCGGTAAACGCACATCCGACGATGCAATTGTCCCACCACACCACTTCGCTTTGAAGCGATTCAAGCCCGGGGAGCGTGAGCCAGCACATTTGACCCTCGCGCATGCGATTGATCGACGCGGCCGAAAAGCCGGAGATCGACAAGTCATGTACCACGCTTTGAAAGGCTCGCCCGCCAGACGCGCGCAGCGTGGCAGGAATGGTAAGACGGGTTCTGGGTGCGCAGCGGTCCTCTTGCGCCGCGACTTCGTATGTTTTTTTATTCGTAGGCATCGCCTTTGTGCTTTCCATACCAATAGCGGGTGGTCTCTTAGCCAGTGGTCTGAACGGCAAGTTTGGTCGACTCGCAGAAACACCATCTGGCGTTTCAGATGCCTAGCGAAATGGAGTTAACGCGACGTTTGCCTTAATTTTTTTTAAAAGTAGGTGTAGGGGTTGGTCACGTCGACGGCGGCTCGACGCGTTCCGTGTGCAGCGTGTCAAAGCCTTCGGCAAGAAGGGCAACGATCCGCTCGGCAACGACTTCCGGCGGCTTCACGCTCTGCGGGTCTTCGCCCGGATAGGCACGCGCCCGCATATCGGTTCGCGTGGCACCTGGATCAATGATGGCGACGCGAACGGGGCTCAAACGTTCCACTTCGCCCGCATAGGTTGCCAGCAAGTTGTCGAACGCAGCCTTGGTTGCGCCGTAGGCACCCCAGAACGGTCGTGGTTCGCTGCCAACGCTGCTTGTAAGGCCTATGAGGCGCCCCTGCTTTGAGCGGCGCAAAAGCGGGTCGAAATTGGCGATAAGGGCCTGGGTTGCGACAACATTGGTCATCATGGCCTGATTGAACTGCTTGGGGTCCACCTGCGACAGGGGCGTGAGTTCGGGCAGGTAAGCGGCACACAATACGAGTATGTCGAGCGTATCCCAGCGTCCGGAAATGGCTGTCGCCAGACGTGCGACCGAATCGGTCTCGGTCAGGTCGACCGGAGCAATGGTGGAGGTGCCGCCCGCTTCGTGGATGGCGTCTTCCACCGCTTCGAGCGTTTTCACCTTGCGTGCGACGAGAATAACGTGCGCACCCGCTTGCGCTAAGGCGATGGCGCTGGCAGCGCCGATGCCCCGGCTTGCGCCGGTCACAAGGGCGGTCTGCCCGGCTAGCGGCTTTTGAATGTCTGTCTCGCTCATGGCTTAGGCAGCTTTCGGATCAGCGAATGGCAATTGAGGGGCTTTGCGCTCGCGATTGGCGAGATCGGTAAGGCTTGTAGGATAGTCGCCGGTAAAGCACGCGTCACAGAATTGCGGCGCTTCCTTGTCTCGGCCAGATGTCCCGACAGCCCGGTACAGTCCGTCGATCGAGATGAATGCGAGGCTGTCGGCACGGATGAATTCGCGCATCGATTCCAGTTCCATGCGCGCGGCCAGCAGTTTTGATCTTTCGGGCGTATCGACGCCGTAAAAGCAGCTGTGTGCCGTTGGCGGACTGGCGACGCGGAAATGCACCTCGCTCGCGCCTGCCTCGCGCATCATCTCGACGATGTTGAGGCTGGTGGTGCCGCGTACGATCGAATCGTCGATGAGAACGATCCGTTTGCCTTCAACAAGACTGCGATTGGCGTTGTGTTTGCGTTTGACGCCGGAATGGCGATCGCTGTCGGAGGGCTGGATGAAAGTGCGACCGACATAGTGCGAGCGGATGATGCCGAGCTCAAAGGGCAGGCCAGAGGCCTGGGCAAATCCGATGGCGGCGGGCACACCGCTATCAGGAACCGGCACCACGAGATCGACCTCGCAAGGTGCCTCGCGCGCCAGTTCAACGCCTATCGCTTTGCGCGCTTCGTAAACGCTTTGCCCCGCGAAATAGCTGTCGGGCCGGCTGAAATAGACATGCTCGAAGATGCAGGGCCTGGCCTTTTGCGCGCCAAAGGGGTGAATGCTTTTGACATTGCCATCGAAATCGACCTGCAGCAGCTCGCCAGGCTCTACCTCGCGCATCATCTTGGCGCCGACGACGTCGAAGGCCACGCTTTCGCTGGCAAAGACGATGCCATCGCCAAGCTGACCCATTACAAGCGGACGAATACCCAGCGGATCGCGACAGGCGATCATGCCTTCAGGCGTCATGACGATAAGCGCATAAGCACCCTCGACCAGGCGCAGGGCATCGATCAGCCGGTCTGCAACCGTGGGATACCGGGACGTCGCAACCAGGTGAATGATGACTTCGGTGTCCGAGGTAGACTGAAAAATCGAACCTTTCTCGACCAGATCGTTTCGCAGCATCTGTGCATTCGAGATGTTGCCGTTATGCGCGACAGCAAATCCGCCCCTTGCAAGGTCGGCATAGAGCGGTTGGATGTTACGCATTCCCGAGCCGCCCGTGGTCGAATACCGCACATGGCCAACCGCCATGGAACCCGGCAGCGCTTCTATTTCGGCCTCGTTCGAAAAGGTATCCGCGACATGGCCCAGCGCTCTGCGTGAGACAAATTCGGCGGTTTCGGGGTTGAAGCACGTGATCCCCACCGCCTCCTGCCCGCGATGTTGAAGCGCGTGAAGCCCAAGAGCGGTCGCGGCGGCGGCGTCCACGGCGCGGATTGCTCCGAACACCCCGCATTCCTCGCGCAGCTTGTCACCATCCGGGCTGCAAAATGGGTGCGTCGCATTCATGGCCGGTGGTCTCCCTTGAGCAAGCGGATGTCTAACGGTGGAGAACTAGTCTGGGCTCGCGCGTTCTTTGGCGATGTTACGGATCAATTACAAGGGAACTTGGGGCACTAGCCCCCGCCTTTTTAGTGACGAATTTACGACAGATCGCGGCGAAACCTTAGGCACAGCTCATCTGCACAGATGGATTGTGCGCGAAGAGCCGCGCCCCTAAAGCAGGGGTTCAGCTTTGCGCCGCCAACGCTGCGGCCAAACTCCGGACAGGCTCTACCCGCTTACAATGCTCTCCTCTTTCGAACGCATGATCGCAAAGCGCTACCTCTGGCCAGGCAAGGGGGAGGCGTTTATCGCTCTAGTCGCCAGCATCTCGGTCGGTGTCGTCATGCTAAGCGTTGCCATGTTGGTCGTGGTGATGAGCGTCATGAACGGCTTTCGCGCTGAATTGCTCTACAAGATCGTCGGGCTGAACGGGCACGCCATCGTCCAGGCCTATGGCGGTCGGCTCGACAATTGGGAGGATGTGCTTGCCACGGTGCGCGAGACGCCGGAAGTGACGGATGCCTCTCCGCTCATCGAGCAGCCGTTATTGACCAGCTTCAACGGTCGCGCGGAGGCAATCTTTGTGCGCGGCAACACCGCTGATGATATCGAGGCGCTCAACGAAAAGGTCGTGATGGGGAGCATTGCGGGTCTCAATCCGGGAGGCAAGCGGGTCGCAATCGGGACCCGTCTTGCCCAGAATATCGGCGCGCGCGTCGGTGATACGATTACCATCATAAATCCGCAGGGGCGCTCTACGCCGTTTGGGACGCAGATTCGTCAGGTCGGTTATGAGGTCACCGCCATCTTCGAGGTCGGCATTTATGATTATGACGAAAAGTTCGTCGTGATGCCGATTGCCGATGCGCAAACGCTCCTTTTAATGGGCGATTCGATTGGCATGATCGAGGTGTCAGTTGCCGACGCTGACCGGGTGGAAGAAATTCTCGCCCCTGTGGCCGACGCTCTGGAGGGACGCGCGGTGATTGCCGATTGGAAGACGATCAACTCAACCCTGTTCGAGGCCTTGCAGGTCGAGCGCGTGGCGATGTTCTTTGCACTCAGTTTCATGGTGCTCGTCGCCTCGTTCAATATTCTTTCCAGCCTGGTGATGCTGGTGCGGGCCAAGACGCGCGACATCGCAATCATGCGCACAATGGGAGCCACGAGGCGCAGCCTGGTCAAGATATTCATCACAACCGGCACCACGATTGGCGCGATTGGAACGCTTTCTGGGCTGACATTCGGGTTCGTCATCTTGTTTTTCCGCGAGGAAATTGTCCGCGTTATTGCCTTCGTCACGGGTCAGCAGATCTGGGATCCGGAAGTGCGCTTCCTGTCGACCTTGCCTTCGCGCACGGACCCATGGGAGGTGGCAGGCATTGTCGCCCTGGCCCTGATCCTGAGCTTCCTGGCAACATTGTACCCCGCGCTCAAAGCGGCCAATACCGATCCCGTTCAGGTGCTTCGTTATGAATGAGCCGATTGCGCAACTGAGCGAGGTCAAGCGCAGCTTTGAGCAGGGCGGACAGCGGATCGACGTGCTACGCGGGGTAGACCTTGCGATTATTCCGGGTGAGATTGTTGCGCTGCTCGGCCCGTCGGGCTCAGGCAAGTCTACCCTGCTGCAGGCAGTGGGCCTTCTCGAAGGCGGCTTTGAAGGGTCTATCGCAATTGCCGGCACACCGGCTGAGCAATTGGCGAGCGACCGCCGCACCGCACTTCGCCGCGATCATCTCGGATTTGTCTATCAGTTCCACCACCTGCTTCCCGATTTCAACGCCCGGGAAAACGTCGTGATGCCGCAGATGATCGCTGGTGCTGCGCGCGCAGAGGCCGAGACGCGGGCGGACAGTCTTTTGACAAGCCTTGGCCTTGGCCATCGCCTGGAGCACCGTCCTAGCCAGCTTTCCGGAGGCGAGCAGCAACGCGTCGCTGTGGCGCGCGCCCTGGCAAACAGGCCGACTTTGGTCCTGGCGGATGAACCCACCGGCAACCTTGACGAAGCGACTGCGGACACCGTCCTGGCGCAATTCCTCGAACTTGTGCGCGGCGAGGGCAGCGCGGCGCTGGTCGCAACGCACAATGAGCGACTGGCCGCACGCATGGATCGCGTAGTGCGTCTTGTGGATGGCGTATTGCAATGAGGGGTGAGCCATGATGATCGCGCTCGCAATGTTGGCGCCGCTGCAGGAAGTGCCGGTAAACACTGAGGCGGTAGAAGGCCCGGTTTTTTCCAATCAATGCGCCAGCGAAGAGTATCGCGCGTTCGATTTCTGGATCGGCGAATGGGACGTGGTTGCAACCGGCAAAGATACGATCGTTGCCGAAAGCCGCATTCAAAGACTGTCAGGCGGTTGCACTATCCGCGAAACCTGGATGCCTGAAGCAGGGCCGCAGCAAGCCAGCTTGTCGCAGCGCAACCATCGCAGTGGCCGCTGGCAGCAATTATGGATTGGCGCCGACGGGCGGCGCGTGGATTTCGAGGGCGGGCCGGTTGATGGCAACATGGTGATGACGGGCTATTGGGATGATATCGGGGGACCGGGCGTGGACGCCTTGATCCGCATCCGCTGGACCCCAAATGCAAGCGGCACCGTACGTCAGGCTGGCGAAGCATCAACCGATCACGGCCTCACCTGGAAGCCGTTCTTTGACTACACCTACCGCCCCAAGGCGGACTAGGTCCTCAGGAGCAAAACCATGACCACCATCGCCGACTTCACCGTTACCACCAATCGCGGCGAAGAGATCGACCTTTCGGCCAAGAAGGGAAAGGTCCTGCTGGTCGTCAACACGGCCTCCAAATGCGGTTTCACGCCGCAATATGATGGGCTCGAAAAGCTCTATCAGGACTTCAAGGATCGCGATTTTGAAGTGCTGGGTTTTCCCTGCAACCAGTTCGGCGCGCAAGAACCCGGCGATGCGGATCAGATCGCCGAGTTTTGCAAGGTCAATTTCGGTGTCACATTTCCGCTCATGCAAAAGATCGACGTCAATGGCCCGGACGCATCGCCACTTTTCGACTGGATGAAAAGCGAGGCCAGGGGGATCATGGGTTCGACCTCAATCAAGTGGAACTTCACCAAGTTCCTGATCGATCGCGAGGGTAATGTCGTAAAGCGTTACGGGTCGAACGACACGCCCGCGCGCATCGCCAGGGATATTGAGAAACTGCTGTAACGCCGTGGCGCATCGCGAGGGAGGACTTCTCCACAGCGACTTCCGAATCGGTACAGAGTTTTTAAAGTAAAGGGATGTCCTTTGCTCCTTTCATCCCTTTGCGCGTCCTGTCGTCCTATTCGATGCTCGAAGGCGCGATCGATCCCAAGGCGATTGCGAAGCTGGCCAAGGACCAGCGGTTTCCTGCGATTGCCCTGTGCGACCGGAACGGGCTTTATGGCGCGGTCATGTTCGCCGGCGCGGCCAAGGCGGAAGGCGTGCAGCCGATCATCGGCGCTCTGCTGGGCATTGCGCGCGAGGGATCGGAGGGCCGGCAGGTGGACTACCTGCCGCTCTATGCGCAGGATGCCTCGGGCTATGACAATCTGTGTCACCTCGTCTCCAAGGCGCACCTTGAGCGGCCGCTGGAGTTTGAACCGCATGTGACCCTTGCCGATATGGAAGAGCATACGAAGGGCCTGATCGCGCTGACGGGGGCCGGTGAGGGGGCGCTGACACGGCTTCTGGCCGACGGGCAGACGTCGGCGGCAGCGGTGTTGTGCGATCGGCTAGAGGCGCTGTTCCCGGGCCGGCTTTACATCGAACTTGCGCGTCACGGCGATCCGGTCTGTGAGCGTGCCGAGGACGCTTTGGTGGAGCTTGCCTATTCCCGCGATCTGCCTCTGGTTGCGACCAATCCGGCCAACTTTGCCGAGCCGCATATGCACAAGGCGCATGATGCGATGCTGTGCATTGCCGCCTCCGCCTATATCGAGGATGATGAGCGCGCACGCACCAATCCGGAGGCTTTCGTCAAATCGGCGAGCATGATGGAGGAGCTGTTCGCTGATCTGCCTGAGGCGACTGCAAACACCCTCGTCATTGCGCAGCGCTGCGCCTTTGCGCCGCCTAATCGCGATCCGATCCTGCCAAGCCTTGCCGGAGACCTGGATGGCGAGGCGAAGATGCTGGCGGAGCAATCGCGGGCCGGGCTGGAACGGCGGCTTGAGACATGCGCTCACATGAGCGCTCAGGAACGCCAGACCTATTTCGAGCGGCTCGACTATGAAATCGGGATCATTGTGAAGATGGGCTTTCCGGGCTATTTCCTGATCGTTGCCGACTTTATCCAATGGGCCAAGGATCAGGGCATTCCCGTTGGTCCGGGGCGCGGATCGGGCGCGGGTTCGATCGTTGCATGGGCGCTGACCATCACCGATCTTGATCCGATCAGGCTTGGCCTGCTGTTCGAACGTTTCCTCAACCCCGAACGCGTTTCAATGCCGGATTTCGACATCGATTTTTGTGAAACGCGGCGCGGCGAGGTGATCCGCTATGTTCAGCAGAAGTATGGGCACGATCACGTCGCGCAGATCATCACCTTTGGTACCCTGAAAGCCCGCGCGGCGATCCAGGATTGCGGGCGAATCCTGCAGGTGGGCTTCAACAAGCGAAATGATCTGGCAAAGATGGTGCCCAATCATCCGACCGACCCCTGGACGCTGCCGCGCGCGCTGAACGGGGCGGCCGATTTCAAGCGCGCCTATGACAACGATCCGGAGGTCAAGCGCCTGATTGATCTGGCGCTGCAGCTCGAAGGGTTTCCGCGTAACAGCTCCACGCACGCCGCCGGTGTGGTGATCGGAGACCGACCGCTCTCGCAGCTTGTGCCGCTTTACCGTGACCCGCGCTCGGACATGCCGGTGACGCAGTACGACATGAAGAATGTCGAGAGCAGCGGGCTGGTGAAGTTCGACTTTCTGGGGCTCAAGACGCTGTCGGTTTTGCGCAAGGCGGTGGACCTTCTGGCCGAGCGCGGGATCGACATTGATCTGGGCGCGCTCCCGCTTGATGATACTGCAGTCTATGATCTGATGCAGGCTGGTAACACGGTGGGCGTCTTCCAGCTGGAATCCGAAGGTATGCGGCGCACGCTTAAAGCCGTCAAACCGAGCAATTTCGGCGATATCATCGCGCTGGTCTCGCTCTATCGTCCGGGGCCGATGGACAACATTCCGCTGTTCGGACAACGCAAGGCGGGCGAGGTGCCTATCGAATACCCGCATCCCAAGCTCGAAGGGATTCTGGCAGAGACTTATGGCATCTTCGTCTATCAGGAACAGGTGATGCAGGCCGCGCAAATCCTCGCCGGCTACTCGCTTGGCGATGCGGACCTGTTGCGACGCGCCATGGGCAAGAAGAAGCAATCGGAGATGGACAAGCAGCGCGTTATCTTCGTCGAAGGTTGCGAGCGGGTATCGGGCATCAAACCGGCACAAGCCAATGAGCTGTTTGACTTGATCGCCAAGTTTGCCGGCTATGGTTTCAACAAGAGCCACGCGGCGGCCTACGCCCTGCTGTCGTTTCAGACGGCGTGGCTCAAAGCGCACTATCCGGAGGAGTTTTACGCTGCTTCGATGTGCTTTGACATGCACCAGTCGGAAAAACTGAGCGTCTTTGTCGATGATGCGCGGCGTTATCCGGTGGAAGGCGGCATTACGATCCTGCCGCCCGACATCAACGCCAGCCATGCGCGCTTTACCGTCGAGCAAACCGATGACGGCTATGCGGTGCGCTATGCGCTCGCGGGGATCCGCAATGTCGGCGAGAAAGCGATGGAGCAGATTGTTGGCGAGCGCGAGACCAACGGCCAGTTCAGCAGCCTCAAAGACTTGTGCGAGCGTATTCCTCAGGGCGCGATGAACCGGCGTCAATTGGAGGGCCTGATCTGCGCTGGCGCATTTGACGGGCTGGATGAAAACCGCGCGCTCCTGTTCGCCAATGCCGATCTTATCCTCGCCGTTGCAGAAGCCGCGATCCGCGAACGTTCAAGCGGGCAGGCGGCACTGTTTGGCGGCGATCAGGGAGGCGAGGAGCCGCTGCGCCTCAACCCGGTCGGAAAATGGTCGCGCAGTGAGAAAATGGCCCATGAACGCGACAATTTCGGCTTCTATTTCTCGGCCCACCCGGTCCAGCAATTTCGCGCCGCCGCGTCCGCGCAAGGGGCGCGGTCCTATCAGGCGATCATGGAAGCGGGCGCTCCGGAAGGCGGGCGTGGTACCGCTGTCGTCGCGGCAATGGTTGAAAGCGTGGGAAAGGGACGAACCAAGCGCGGGGCCGAGTTTGTTCGCGCAGATTTCTCGGACCCGTCAGGCCAGTTTTCCGCCGCGTGTTTTGAGGAGACTCTCGTCCCCGAGTTTGAGCGTTGGGGCAAGACCAATGAATGCCTGCTCTTGAGCGTTGAACTGGATTCGCCCAATCCCGGCGAGCCACCGCGCCTAACAGTCCGCGGAGCGAAGCCTTTGGCGAGTGTGACGGGCCGAATGCCGATGCGGCTCCAGGCCGATGTGATGCACATCGCTGCATTCGATCTTGTGCGCCACGAACTGGAGGTTAGCAGCGATGCTCCCGGCGAAGTGGTCGTGCGTCTGGCCATGGGGAACGGCAAAGATGCGCTGGTGCGGTTGGGCACTTCCTTCCGGCTTGACGGTGAACTGGCCGAGCGGATTGCGCAGATTGACGGGATCGACAACGTCCGCCTGGAGCCGGTGCGCGGCCGGGCGAACCTCAAACTGGTGGCCTGATGTCCGCCGATGTCGATAGCCTGACCGACAAGGAGAAGGAGGCCCTGCGCCTCCTGCTTGCCGGTCACGACGCAAAATCGAGCGCGAATGAACTGGGCGTTTCGGTCCACGCGATAAACGATCGACTGCGCAATGCGCGCCGCAAACTGGATGTGGCCAGCAGCCGCGAGGCCGCAAGAATTTTGGGGTCTGCCGAGGGAGCTGACCCCCAAAGCGTTGCGCACACATCTTTTGGGATGGAGAACGAGCCTTCCGACCCGGACGATGCAGTCCTCAATCACAAACGCCGGACCGGTCCTTCGCGGGCCGTTTGGCTAACTGGAGGAATGCTAATTATGTCTATTGCAATTGCCGCTGCCGCTATCGTCTTCTTTGCAGGGGCGCCAGAAACCGCCGAAACCGCGAGCAGCAATGCCCCGACCGCCGCGTCACCCGACGTTTCACAAATGGCGGACGAACGTTCGCTTCGCCGGGCGCGCGAGTTCCTTGCGCTGGTGGATGCATCCGATTGGGAAGGCAGCTGGCGCTCTGCCGGTCGCCTTTTCCAGACGCAGGTGACCCCTAGCGAATGGACCGCGCAAATCGAACCGGTGCGAGGGCCGCTGGGCGACGTCACCTCGCGCAGCCTTTCGAACGTGCAGCGCACATCGACCGTCCCCGGCGCGCCGGACGGCATTTCAGATCATGCAGTTTCAGACCCATTTCGAGAACAAGGGCCGCTCTATCGAAACCGTCGTGATGATGATGGGCGCCGATGGCTGGGAGGTCGCGGGCTACTTCATCGCCTGACGAGCGAAGAGAATT